>CAYGBH010000290.1:0-5571 GCA_964348055.1 uncultured Pirellulales bacterium | reverse complement strand
TCTTCTTAAATGAAATCCCCCATCAACATTTATAACCTGGCCGGTTGAGAAATCAAATCTGCCTTCCGCGATGGCACCGACGGTTTTTGCGACGTCTTCAGGCTGGCCCCATCGTTTAATCGGCGTTAGCCCTTCTGCTATCAGCTTGTCATATTTCCCCTTCACAGCACTTGTCATATCAGTCGCGATAATGCCGGGCCTGATTTCAAATACTCCGATATTATATTCAGCCAATCGGTCCGCGTACAGCTTTGTCATCATGCTGATACCCGCTTTGCTCACACAGTATTCACCTCGCGCTGGCGAACTGGTATATGCTGAGATTGAGCTTGTGTTTACAATCCGCAATGCCCGCTGTGGGTATTGCTTTCTTTGTTCAATCATCCAATTAGCCACCTGCTGAGTCAAAAAGTACGGCCCCTTGAGGTTTATTCCCATTACCCTATCGAAACTCTCCTCAGTCGCCTCAAGAAGGTCCAGACGCTTCAAAGGGGCTACGCCGGCATTATTTACCAGCATATCACATCTGCCGAATTTGCTCTTAGCCAAAGCAAGAAGACTTTTCCGGTCGTCGGCGCTGCTGACATCACCTCGCAAAATTTCACACTTTGCGCCGGAGTCCTTAATTTCTTTTTGCGTTTGCACTGCTTTGGACTCGTCCGGTTTACCTTCAGCGGTAAAATCAAAATGATTGACTATCAGGTCGTAACCCAGCGAACCCAGCTCTCTTGCAATACCTTTGCCGATACCGCGACTTGCTCCGGTTACAATTGCTACTGGTCGTTCTGTCATTTTTCAAAATCCTTTCTTCTATCTACCGTTTTAAAAACCCATCTATTTGTTTCGCCGCGGCCATTCCGTCTGCAACAGCCGCAACTACGGTTAATGGTCCCCTTACAAGGTCGCCGCCGGCAAAGACCCCCGGCCTCGATGTTGCCAGTGTACCTTCTTTTGTGCGAATAAGTCCCTTTGTTAGTTCCACACCTGGAAGGATTTCGCTGATTTCTTCCGGCGCTTTCTGGCCTATGGCCTCGGCCACAATGTCCATATCAAGCTCGTAAGCACTCGACTCTACCGGTTCCGGCCGGCGTCTGCCTGAGGCGTCCGGCTCACCGAGTCTGGTTGGACAAACCTTAATTGCTCTCAGTTTGCCATTGTGAGACTTAAATCCGAGCGGCTGAGTTAGCATCAAAAAATGCACGCCTTCATTTATCGCCCTGTCACGCTCCGCACTCCAGGCCGGCATTTCCTTGAAGGAGCGACGATATATTACATAAACGTCTTTAGCACCCAGCCGTTTGGCGGTAAGCGCCACATCCATAGCGGTATTGCCGCCGCCTATCACCGCCACGCACTTGCCCGCAATATCCAACCTGCCCGGCTCTTTGGCCGCCGATAGAAACTCCATCGCATCCCATACACCATCAATATCTGTATCTCCATCACTTATGCTAACAGATTTCGGCAGCCCAATACCGATAAAGACGGCGTCAAATCCCTCTCGGCTAATCGTATCCAGGTTAAAATCTGCATCTAATACCTTTCCGAAACGCAAAATCATTCTGTCTTTAGGTACATCAGCGAATACAGCTGTAATCTCGTTTTTCAGTGAACCGCTTTGCCTCTCTGTTGGGATTACAGATTCTATCATTCCACCTAATTCGGCACTTTTATCAAAGATTGTCACGGCATGTCCCGCTTCAAGCAGTTTCGCTGCACAGGAAAGACCAGCCGGCCCCGCGCCGATTATGGCAACGTTCTTTCCGGTTGCTTTTCCAGGAATTCGCAGTTTCGACCAGCCGTTTTCGTTTGCCTGCTTAGCCAGATACCTTTGTATATCAGCAATAGGTAATGGGCCGTCGCCAATAAAGGCCTGCAGACAACTACCCTCACACTGCTGCTCCACGGGACACAGCCAGGCACAGACCTCGGGAAAAATATTGGCCTCCCTTAATACCTCATAAGCGGCACGTTCCTCACCGTCCAAAAACAAACTAATGAATTTCGGGATGTCGACACCTGCAGGACACGCCAACTGGCACGTCGGTTCCTGACACTTGCGACACGTCGATGCCAACCTCAGCAGATTGTCCCTGTCGCTCATCCTTCCATGCTCGAATATCGGCCCGTATACTTCGTTATCCCGCACCACGCAGCCTGCCATCCCCCCGTCGCGCATTATCTGTGTGCATGCACTACAGCTCACACAAACCTTGTCGGGGAACATCCGGCCGGCAGTAATAATATCCTTGGCAAAATCCGGATAAGCAAACGCCATCCTTCCCGCACCGACCAGGGTCGTCAGGCCTTTAGCTTTGTTTGCCGCCGCCACGTTTGCAAAAAGCGTCCGCAGCCAGCTATAGCCGGTGCCGACAATTGCGATGTCGGGAAATTCCTTTTGAATTTCGCCTGCCAGATTGACGAGTCTGCTTACGCCCACGAGCGGATGCTCCGGCTCTTCATATCCGCCGACTATCGGCTCATTGAAAGGCCTACCCACATGCGGATTGTAATATGGATTTGCAATAGTGACGTTAATCAGATTGACGCCACGCTCCTGCAAAAGCCCAATCAGTTTCTTCGGCTCCGTCAAATCGGCTCGCCTGTAATCATCGTTATCCACACCCCACCCGTAAGGATACGGTATAGCATCGTAAACACCGAGACGGGTGACTACGGGCTTGTCTTCACCAAGCTCCTTATGAATCTTATCGATAACTTCAAGAACAAACCTCGTCCGGTTCTCGAACGAACCGCCGTATTTGCCTTTTCTGTTATGGCAGGCAAAAAGCTCGTTGATCAGATATCCGTGACAGGATTTCACATCCACCGCATCAAACCCGACTTCAAAAGCGATTCTGGCTGCCTTAACATAGGCACCGACAAGCTCGTCGAGGTATTCATCAGTTACGATAGGCCAATCGTCAGGTATCTTACTTTTTGCGTTTGGATTTGGCTCTTGCTGTGGAACCAAAGGGTCCCGGTAAGGGTCACGTTGAGCAATCATCGGATGCGCAACACCTTCCGGCTTACTATATCGTCCCGAATGAGTTAATTGCAGCACGATTACAGGCCTATGCCCGGGCCCCATCGAGTTAGCTGCGACCTCTCGCATCATTTTGACCATCGCCGCAAAGCTCTCTTTATTATTTTCATTAAGCCATAATTGCCTCGGATTGGCTCTGCCCTCGGGAACGACCGCTGTGGCCTCAGCCCATATCAGCCCTGCCCCACCGGCGGCAAATCTCTCATATCGCCGGAGCGTTAGTTTGCCTGGCCACCCCTGCAAATCGCCATCGCACCCTTCCATGGGATGAACCGCCAGTGAATTTGGTATCACCAGTCTGCCGATCTGCACAGGCTCAGCTAAGATCGAGACGTCCCGGCTGACATCGAGCCTGACCCCAAGCCGCCTGCTCAACTCTCTCAAATCCTCAATTCCACTCAATTGGAACTCCCACATTTTATTCTTCCTTCGTTTCGTGACTCATGGTTAGTAGATGCATATATGCGTAATATATGCTTATCCGCCGACACATCCACTCACCCGCCGAAGGCCGGTCCGATCAGATCCGGCATTACCGGGCGCATTTACTCATCCACGAATTGATGGTTTACGAGTTTTTTCTTTAGGAACTTAGCTGTATAACTTTTCTTGTTTTTAATAATTTGCTCAGGCCGACCCGCAACAACGACCCTGCCGCCAGCATCTCCGCCCTCGGGACCGAGGTCTATTATATAATCGGCCATCTTGACTACATCAAGATTGTGCTCGATTACCACAACGGTATTACCCATATCAACCAGGCGCTGCAGAACATTTAAAAGGTTGTGAATATCGGCAAAGTGCAGACCTGTAGTCGGCTCATCCAGCAGATACAAAGTGTGGCCCGTTGCTGCTTTGCCCAGCTCAGCGGAAAGCTTCACCCGCTGTGCCTCGCCGCCAGAGAGCGTCGTTGAGGCTTGGCCCAACTGCATGTAACCCAGACCAACATCGTAGAGCGTTCGCAATATTCGCACAATTACCGGAAAATTCGCAAAAAAATCAAGCGCCTCTTCAATCCTCATATCGAGCACGTCGGCAATATTTTTGCCTTTGTAGGTTACCTGTAACGTCTCCGGATTGTATCTTTTGCCTTTGCAGCTCTGGCAGGTAACATAAACATCCGGCAGAAAATGCATCTCAATCTTCTTCGTTCCCTGTCCCTTGCAGGATTCACAGCGCCCACCCTTGACATTGAAGCTGAATCGGCCGGGCTTATAACCGCGAATCTTCGCCTCTCGCGTCATCGAGAACAATTTTCTTATCAGGTCGAAAACCCCCGTATACGTAGCCGGATTGCTCCGCGGGGTCTTTCCAATGGGCGACTGGTTTATCTCTATGACCTTATCAATTTGTGAAGTGCCAAGAACGGTTTTGTGTCTGCCCGGCTTCTCACGAGACTGATACAGCCGGCGCTTCAAAGCCCTCAACAAAATCTGGCTGACCAAAGTGCTCTTTCCGGAACCCGAAACACCCGTCACACAAATAAACACACCAAGTGGAAATTTGACGTCGATTTCTTTAAGATTGTTCTCCTGGGCCCTCTTTACCTCAATGCATTTTCTCAGATTGTAATGTCTTCGCTTTATCGGCAGGGCTATACTTTTTTTGCCGGTCAGATACTCACCTGTCAGTGACCTTTCGCAAGTGGTAATATCACTGAGACTTCCCTGCACAACGACTTGCCCGCCGTGTGCACCGGCCGCAGGGCCAATATCGATAATATGGTCCGCACTTTTGATAATATCCTCATCGTGCTCAACCACGATAACCGTATTGCCGAGTCGGCTAAGTCGCTGCAATATCCCTAATAATCGGTCGTTGTCACGCCTGTGCAGACCTATGGTCGGCTCGTCAAGCACATAACAGACCCCAACCAGGCCGCTACCCACCTGGGTGGCCAGGCGGATTCGCTGGGCTTCACCGCCGGCAAGGGTGCTGCTCATACGATCCAGGGTCAAATACTCAAGTCCGACATCAACCATAAATTTAAGTCGCGCCTTTATCTCCTTCAATATCCGTGCGGCGATCACAGATTTTTCTTTATCGAGTTTCAGTTTGTTGAAAAACTGTTGGGCCTTGTCGATACTCAGTGCAGTCAATTGATGTATGCTCTTGCCCGCGTTCCCACTTGCGGGGTCTGCCCCTATAGTCACAGCAATGGCCTCTGGTCGAAGCCGTGCGCCTTGGCAACTTCGACAGGGCTGCTCTGAAAGGTAGCTGTGCAATCTGGTCTTAACATACTCGCTTGTGGTGTTCTCCCATCGCCGGGAAAGATTTGGAATGACCCCTTCAAACCATATGCCGTACTTTTGCTCGTCAGCCGGGGTAGTCCCGTACAGCAGAATCCTCTGGTAAGCTTTCGGTATTCGTTCGAACGGCACCGACTTACTGATGCCCATATTCCTGCAGAACCTTTTGACCAGCCTGTTATAGAAAATATTCATTCTCTTACCGCCCTTGCGCCAGGCCTCGATGGCGCCATGCTCCAGTGAGACGCTCTTGTCCGGCACAATCAGGTCTGGGTC
>CAYGBH010000289.1:0-5592 GCA_964348055.1 uncultured Pirellulales bacterium | reverse complement strand
AAAATCAGGGCGCGGAGCAGCTTGCCGTTATCCGGAATTTCATTGTTTAAGCCGAACGCATCGTCGAGGCACAGTGCCGATGCCGTTGCGTGGGCGGCCGGACAGACGCCGCAGATACGCTGGGTCAAGCGATTGGCATCACGAGGGTCTCTTCCCTGCAGGATTATCTCAAAACCGCGGAAGAGCGTGCCTGCGCTTTTGGCCTCTTTGACGACGCCGTCGTCTATCACGGCCTCGATAGCGAGGTGGCCCTCAATCCTCGTTATTGGGTCAATCTTTACTTTTGTGACCATGTCAGTTCCTCGAAAGTAATCTTCTCGTACATTGGCGACGTGCCGTCCGGAAATTCCGGCTCAACGCATGCCAGACACGGCGAGCCGGCCTTGACACACCAGCTCACGCCGTTGTTCCATTGTCTCAGGGGACAGTCCGCATTGGTGTAATGGCCTTTGCAACCCAGTTTATAAAGGCAGCCCTGGTCGCCCAGCTTCTCGGCGAATTTACCCTTATCGAAGTCTGCCCGCCTGGGGCAGTTCTCGTGAATGAGCTGCCCGTAGAAAAGCTTTGGCCGAGCCAACTCGTCTAGGTCGAGTGCGGCGGCACCTGAAAATAGTATCACAGATATCGTACCTACGAGCCAATCCGGATGCGGCGGACAGCCGGGTATGTTGACGACCGTAGTCTGAATTTGCTTTTTGTCAAAGACCGCCTTGACGGACTGGCAGGCGGTTGGATTTGGTTTTGCCGCGGGGATTCCGCCAAAGGCGGCACAGGTGCCAAGGGCGACCGTCAGCAGGGCATTGCGGCCGAGCTCTTCGACACTCTGCTGAACGGTCAAATGCTTGCCGTCTTTCTCGCCAATACTTCCGTATGCGCCGCCTTCGGCAGTAGGAATCGCACCTTCAACGATTAATACATAGCCGCCTTTGCGGTTGGTTTCGGTGTCTTTGAGAACCTCGATTACCGGTTCTCCCTGACCAGCCATTATTGTTGCTTGGAACATCAGATTAAGTTGATGGCCGGGTACCAGCTCGTCCAGCAAAAGGTTCTGGATTTTTGGACTTACCGCGTTCAAGACCGATACGGAACAGCCTGTACAGCCTGCCCCCTGTAACCAAATTACCGGATATATTTTAGTAGCCACTTGTGCTCCTTTCTATGTAACAATACCGGCGGCTCTCTTGGCAGATTCGACTGTGTTATAGAGCAGCATAGTTATTGTCATCGGGCCTACTCCGCCGGGCACAGGTGTAATAAAAGAGGCCTTTTCCTTTACCGCTTCAAAATCCACGTCGCCTACAAGGCGGTAGCCTCGCTTTTTTGTTGCATCCTCTACCCGGTTAACGCCGACGTCAATCACCACGACACCATCTTTTACCATATCTGCCGTAACCGTATTGGGCCGGCCGGCAGCAGCGATGACGATGTCGGCCTGCCTCGTCTGATGAGCGAGGTCCTTGGTGCGCGTATGGCAGACTGTAACGGTGGCGTTTCGGTTTGGTTGTTTTTGAATAAGCATATTTGCCAGAGGCTTGCCTACGATATTACTTCGGCCGACAATTACTACGTTAGCTCCTTCGATGGTCACGCCGCTGCGAATCAGCAGTTGAATTACGCCGTGCGGCGTGCATGGCAGAAAGCCCTTCTCACCTACTACCATTTTGCCCACATTCATCGGGTGAAATCCATCAACGTCTTTGGCAGGGTCGATCGCCAGCAGGACCTCAGCCTCATTAAGGTGTTTGGGCAAGGGCAGCTGAACCAGAATACCGTGGATTTTCGGGTCGTTGTTCATCTTCTTGACCAGTGCCATCAGCTCTTCCTGCGAGGTTTCGGCAGGCAGGCGGTTATCATCGGAATAAATCCCTATCTCCTCACACGTACGCTCTTTGGCGGTAACATAGGATTTTGAGGCGGGGTCCTCGCCTACCAAGATGACTCCCAGTCCGGGTACAATGCCCTGTTCTTTTAATTTGGCCACCTCGGCCTTTAGTTCTTCCCGCATATCGGCTGCTACTTGTTTTCCGTCTATGATTTGTGCTGTCATTTAACTTTTCCTTATTTATTATTACCCCGGCCACAGGTGCCGGGGCTAACCGTTGATACCCCGACCGCAGCAGTCGGGGCTAAACATTTATCGATTAAAATAAACCCTGAACCTTTCCTGTGTTTACGTCCACATCAACCTTTCTGAAGGCGGGATTAGACGAAGTTCCCGGCATAAGGCTGATGGTACCGGCGCAGGGACAGAGGAATTTGGCACCTGAATAGATCAATATGTCTCGGATGGGCAGTGTCCATCCCTTGGGCACACCCTTCAGAGCCGGGTCATGGGTGAGACTGAGATGGGTCTTGACCATCATAGTAGCATAATCATCATATTTGGGGTCAGACTCAAGATTCTTGGCCTTGGCCTCGGCGTCAGGCGTCCAGCTAACACCGTCGGCGCCATAAACTACCTTCGCGATTTTATCGACCCTCTCTCTGAGCTTCATTTTCATGGGATAGAGGAAGTCAAATTTAGTCTTCTCTTCACAGGCTTCCTTGACGACATCAGCCAGCTCCAAAGCGCCATCGCCGCCGTCAGCCCAGTGACTTGAAACAGCACAGCGTGCTCCTGCACCCTCGGCGGCCTTTCGAACCATAGCAATCTCTTCCTTAGTATCAGTGTGGAAGCTGTTAATGCACACTACCGGCTTAATGTCTGAGGTTTGAACAGTATTGATGTGGTGCAGCAGATTGCACAGACCTTTCTCAACGAGTCCCAGATTCTCTTGTTTATATTCATCAGGCAGGTCTATACCGGCGACCACCTTCGGCCCACCACCGTGCATCTTTAATGCCCGGATAGTCGTGGTGAGTACCGATACATTAGGCTTGAGCCCACTATAACGGCACTTTACGTTCCAGAACTTCTCGAAGCCGATGTCGGCCCCGAATCCACTCTCAGTAACGTGATAGTCAAATAGCTTCAGTCCGACTCGGTCACCAATTATGGAGGATTGACCCACAGCAATATTGGCAAATGGCCCGGCATGCACCATGCACGGCTGATACTCTACCGTACAGCACAAAGTGGGATTGATGGTGTTGCGCATCCAGGCAGTCATGGCACCGCCGACCTCAAGGTCACCGGTGGTAATGACATTGCCCTTCTTATCGAAGGCGAGGGTAATTTCATCCATTCTTTTGCGCAGGTCTTTCAGGTCGGTGACAATGGATAGCATGGCCATAAGCTCCGAGCTAACGGCAATACCAAATTTGGACTGCATCGTAAATCCATCCCTGCGTCCGCCAATGCCGATGACAATGTTCCTTAGGCTCTGGGCGCAGAAGTCCAAGATCCAGCCCATCTCGACCCGAGTGGGATCGATATTCAGGCGTCGCATTCCAGTCAGCCTTTTCAATTGTTCATCATCATAGTTGCGCTCGTGCTGCATTCTGGCAGTAAGGGCGACCATCGCCAGGTTATGGGCATTCATGATGTCGTTAATGTCTCCGGTGAGCCCCATGGAGAATTCGGTCATCGGGATAAGTAATGCGTTGCCGCCGCCGGCAGCGGTGCCCTTGATATTCATAGTAGGCCCGCCTGAGGGCTGGCGGATGCAACCGCCCACATTCAGTCCTCTCTTGCCCATGCCTTCGAGGATGCCCATAGTTGTGGTGGTCTTGCCTTCGCCCAGTGGAGTAGGAGTTATGGCAGTAACTTCAACATACTTACCATCAGGCTTATCCTTGAGACGGTCGATGATTTTCAAGAAATCCAGCTTTGCTATTCTTCCAGAGGCAAGCATTTCATCTTTTTCTAAGCCCAGCTTCTCTCGCCATTGGTCCGGGGTTGGCATGGTTTCTTCAGCTGCTTCGGCAATCTGCCAATCTTTCATTTTTGTCGGGTCAAGCTTCATTGGTCCTCCTTAATATTGGTAGTTGGTAATTGGTTATAGAGCAAATCTTTCACACGGCCTTTTACGCTCGGCTTTGTGGTAACAATAATTTTTACAAAAGCCCCGAATTATCTTCAAAAACTACCTAAACAGGTACAACCACAGAGCTTTTCTTTTGCACTATCTTGCTATTTGGCCTCTCTCATATCAAGCTCTGTTTGCCGAGGTGTATACCTTGAGAAAGGAATCTGAATATATTTGCTTGTTCATCAGCATCTCAGCAGTAGCCAGTACATTCATCAGCTTCTGGTCGAGCACATCGGCAATTGCCGAATCCAGCCCGCGTGAGATAGCCATAGCCAGGAATACTCGGTTTATCAGGCTTCTTTCTGTTGCTCCCTGAGAAAGATTCGACAGACCCACTGTCATATGCGGAGCAGGGTCGGCAAGATACCTTATCTGGTCCATTGCAGTTAAGATATTGCCGGGCTGAACCTGGGCGTTTGGCACTTTAACCGGCAGAACGATGGTGTCAATGAACAGACGCCGGGAATCAAAACCTTTTTCCATCGCCTTTGACACGATTTCCGCAGCTATAGCTACGCGGGTGTCGATGTCCTGAGGTACGCCGTTTTTGTCCATAGTAAGGGCGATAATACTTGCTTTTGGTCCTGCCTGCTCGGCCATTTCTATGTATTTGTCCAATATTTCTTCATCGTTTTTCCTGTTCAACGGCGTTGAGTTCAGGAGGACACCATTGTCGGCATTAACGACCTTTAAGCCTGCCGCGATAACACCCGGTTTTTGGGAATCCAGGCATAAGGGCGTTGAGCACGTTTCCTGGATGGTCTCCACCAACCACTGCATCGCTGCCTCCTGGTCTGCCGCGGCGGTGCCGACATTCACATCCAGATATGAAGCACCTGCTTCGGTTTGCTTTTTGGCCAGCTCTTGAATCACTTTCTTATTTTTCTCAGCTATGGCCTCTTTAACATTTGTGAACATTCCATTGATTCGTTCTGCAATCATTATCATGGCGATTTCTTCCTTTCTGCTTCGGTGTGCAGGCACACGTGCCTGCCTCTACGAGTTATTTTTCTCCCATACCTGGCTGATGAAGTTCTTAACGGTAGCGACCGCTCTGGGATGACGCATACGAATTATATCGACGCCGGCCTGCAGCAGACAAATCGCGGTAGCAGCTTCCCACATCGGCCCGCGGTCGGAAGGGTCACCCCAGCTTGGTGCGTCTGTGAGCTTGGCCTCTTTGGCCCGCCAGGATTCATAACCTACGTCACAGATGACCGGCATAGCCATCATTTTATCACCGGTAAGGGCGGCCAGGCGCTGGCGCTCCTGGATCGAATAGGCGTACTCTATTCCATATCCGAGCGCTCCGGTGGCCTGAAACGTTACTATACGCTCCAGCGGAAAACCCATATCAGAAGTTAAAATATTGACCTGCTTGGCAATGTTGATGTCCAGAGGCGCGTGGGTGATGAGATAATGGCCGTCGGCCAAGGCGATAGCGGTCAGGGATTTGTAATTGTCCTCTGTAACGGTTCCGATGAGGCATTTTTCTCCTTTTGCGGCCCCGCTGACCTTGGGCATAACCTCGTTGTCTTTTTCGTCGTTTCCACAGCCCCAGAGTACAAGAGGTACCCCAACTGCTTTTAACAATTCCTCGGTAACCTTGACGGCGTGAGCG
>CAYGBH010000288.1:0-5693 GCA_964348055.1 uncultured Pirellulales bacterium | reverse complement strand
AGATATATTATCAACTGCGCGGGACTTCAGTGCGACAGGGTGGCGAAGGCCAATGGAGTTGAGCCTGAGATGAGAATAGTCCCTTTCCGTGGGGATTATTATGAGCTGACAGACGAGGCGAAAGAAAAAGTCAAGGGCCTGATATATCCTGTTCCGGACCCGACCTTTCCGTTTCTTGGCGTTCATTTTACACGGATGGTTGACGGTTCAGTCGAATGCGGCCCAAACGCGGTCTTCTCATTCAAGAGAGAAGGTTATGGCAAAACCGACTTTAGCTTGACAGACACCTGGGACGCGCTGTCTTACCCGGGGACCTGGAAAATGTTTCTCAAGAATTGCAGGTATGGACTGGGCGAATACACCCGGGCGTTTTCCAAGAAACTATTCCTTCGGCAATTGCAAAGACTTATTCCTTCGCTTATCGCCGATGATATAAAGCCCGGCAAGGCGGGTGTCCGGGCCCAGGCACTGGGACCAAATGGCGAGTTGATTGACGATTTCAGAATAAAGAGGCAGGGAAGGTCTATTCATGTTTTGAATGCACCATCACCGGCCGCTACTGCGGCGCTGGCCATCGGCGATTATGTAAACCAAATAGCAACGCAATACTTTAGGCTCAAAGATTAAACCTCAAATTGGACTATCTCAGCTAATAAATGAGTAGATACAAAACCGACAGTTTGTTTGCAGACGTGGATCGCCGTTTTAGTGGGGATGACAGAGGGGCGGTTTACAATCATATTATTCGCGTGGCGTTTGAGTCGGCAGCGGATGCCCAGTTCGACTATGCAGTACCCGATGAGCTCTGGCCGATTGAAGCCGGTAGGAGAGTCGAGGTGCCGTTCGGGAGAAAAGACAAGCTCGAAGTTGGGTTTTGTGTCGAAGCAGATATTCCGCCTGACCAATCTTTCACCGCACGCGGTAGAGGACGTAAGCTAAAAAAAGTTTTCAAGTTGATGGATAAGGAGCCATTGTTAGATTCGCAGCTTATGGAATTGGCGCGATGGATTAGCAGCTACTATGTTTGTCCGCTCGGCCAGGTTTTGGCGGCAATGGTGCCGAGTGCGGTGAAGAGAGGAGCCGGCGTTAAAAGGCAAAAATATATTTACCTTGCCGAAGGTGTTGACAAGGTCATCGAGCAATTGAGGGGCAGGAAGCAAAAGCAAATCATTAAATATCTGCAAGGCAGGGGGGCTTTGAATTCGGAGAATGCTTTAGATCTGCAGGGAGTTTTGGAAGCAATCGGCTGTGGCAGAGAACCCGTAAAGAGATTAGCTGAAAAGCAAATCGTAAAGATAGCCCAGAGGACGATATTGAAATCTTTGCCGGCCGTTCCAAAGGGCATGTCAATAAAAACAGAGAGGATAGTACTTAACGAGAACCAGCGAAAGGCACTGGCTCATATAGAAGATGAAGTAAATTCAAGCAAGTTTGGCGTTACGCTTTTGCATGGTGTGACCGATAGCGGCAAAACCGAGCTTTACATGAGGGCTATCGAGGCGGTTTTGCAAAAAGATGCCAGCGCTATCGTGCTGCTTCCTGAAATTGCCCTTACGGCGCAGACCGTGCAGCGATTTAATGAAAGGTTTGAGAAAATAGCTGTAATGCATTCGGGCTTAACGGCTGCTCAGCGAAATGCACAGTGGCAAAAAATAAAAGCCGGTGAAGCCGACGTAGTTATCGGTGCTCGCTCAGCGGTTTTTGCGCCGGTGTCGGGGCTGGGCCTTATCGTTGTTGACGAAGAGCATGAGCCAAGCTACAAGCAAGATACGGCGCCTCGGTATAACGGTAGAGACGTGGCTGTAAAACGAGCGCAGTTGGCGGATGCGCATTGTATTTTGGGCAGTGCTACGCCGTCATTAGAAATGTTGTCTAACTGCCAAGTTAGAAAGCATTTTAGCCTGGTGCGGTTGCCCAAAAGGGTTATGGACTTGCCCATGCCTGAGATGAAACTCGTTGATATGCGACAGCAGCCGGTGACGCAAAAGGGCATCAGTTTGATAAGCGAACCCTTGGATGAACGACTAAAGGAAACCATCGCAAAAAAGGAGCAGGCGATTTTGCTTTTGAATAGGCGCGGCTACAGTAATTTTGTGTTCTGTCCATCCTGTAAGCATACGCTGCACTGCCGCAAC
Source organism: uncultured Pirellulales bacterium (assembly GCA_964348055.1). Taxonomy (GTDB): domain Bacteria; phylum Planctomycetota; class Phycisphaerae; order Sedimentisphaerales; family Anaerobacaceae; genus JAUXAL01. Next base: position 3,558 of record CAYGBH010000288.1, on the reverse strand, counting down.
TGTGATGTAACGCTGACCTTTCACAAATCAAAAATCCTCAGCACTGACCGAATGCGGACGGTTACAGGCAAACACATAAATTATGGTTATGCGGTATGCCATTATTGTCTGGCGCAGACACTTGTGCCTGAAAAATGTCCCTTGTGCGGTTCTGGGTTGGCGATGATAGGCCTTGGCTCACAAAGGCTCGAGGAGGAGTTGGCCAAAAAGTTTCCCCAGGTTCGTGTGTCGAGGGTTGACAGCGATTCTATGGCAAGCAGAGACTATTACCGGCTTCTAAAAGATTTTAGTGAAGGTCGAATCGATGTATTGGCCGGTACGCAGATGCTGGCTAAAGGATTGCATTTTCCGAATGTAACGCTGGTGGGCATTATCAGTGCTGATACGTGCCTTTATCTGCCGGATTTTAGAGCGAATGAGCGAACCTTTCAATTGATTTCTCAAGTGGCTGGTCGAGCGGGGCGCTCGGTGAAAGCCGGTACGGTTTTCGTTCAAACATTCCTGCCAAATCAACCGGCCATAAAATTTGCCCTCGGTGGAGACTTTGACGGTTTTGTCAAAGAGGAATTATCACATCGCAAGGCCTGCAATTTGCCGCCATTTTGGCGATTGGCAGTTATCGTTATGCGAGACAGGAGTTTTGACAAACTTGACGCTGCGAGCGGGCAGATGCGTCAAATAATAGATTCGATTATCGAGCGGGAAGGGCTAAAAGCGATGGTTCGTGGGCCGATGCCGGCTGTGATAAGTCGAATACAGCGTTTTCACCGGATGCAGATAATTATTCAGGCTCCGGAGGCAAGAACTGTGCAGCAGTTGTTTGACAGCTTGCGAGCCCGCCTATGGCGGGTTCGGCCGACGGTCAAGGTTATTATAGATATAGACCCTGTAAATTTATTGTAAGTTGCAATTCTGGAGCTGATGTGCTATCTTGTGTTTGTGTGCTGCCGGGGAGTAGCTCAGTTTGGCCAGAGCGCTGCGTTCGGGACGCAGAGGTCGCTGGTTCAAATCCAGTCTCCCCGATTCTTTTAACCCCTTTTTTTATTGACACATCCCACAAAAGGCTCATAATACTTTTTGGAACATTTTTGGAACATTACTTTGTGAGGTGGGATATTATGAGTGTACATTGGGACAAAGCTGCCAATCAGTATATAGTTCGGTTTCGCAATGCAGACAATCGGCATCGGCCGCCAAAGCGTGATGTATTTGGATGTAGTTGCAAGATACATTCCGCCACTCGTTGATAAGAAAGGTCAAGATAAATGGGAACATAGACCACAGATGCAGCCTTTGGAGAACGAACGGACTTATTCTGATATTCGACTGTATCACATGTTACTGGTCTTAACCAACTATTTTCCTTCATATATCGACCATGGTAAGATAGCTTGGCGAAGAAAAGGGAAGCGTAATCATAGCCATACTGTAGCAGTGCATACGTGTACCCACCCAATTGATAAAATTATGCGAAAAGACGTAGCTGGCTTCCAAATTTATCTTACTAATAGTGGGCTTGCAGCAGCTACTATCCGAGGTTATATGGTTACGCTTAAAACTTTTTTTTCTTGGTGTGTAGAAGGAGGCTATTTACGGACTAATCCTGGAGACAACGTTAAACTACCATCTCGTAGGAATCCGCAAGTAGAATGGATTGAAGCAGACAGTGTAAAGCTATTAATAAAAGCCGTAAAAGGTTCCCCTCTGGAGGGGCCTGTAAGGAGTATTCTTGGTCTGGGACTTCGGCGAAGTGAGATGGCAAATTTGAAGTGGACAGATATAAATTTCGATGTAAATATTGTCCGAGTGCGTGGAACCAAGACAGTGAATGCATATCGTGAAGTACCTTTGCCAAAGACATTAAAAGGATATTTTAAGAGTTTGAAAAAGTCCGAAATGGTTCCCAATGTCTTACTTAATACGGATGGATTGACGGGGAACAGTGCGTGTCGGGCAGCAGGTACGGATCTCGGCGCAGTTGATACATGCGCCGACAGACACGCACCTCTGGGTTGACAGCTACGAGCGAGACCTGCGCGACGTGCTGGCCTTGCAAAGCGAGGTGGCTCAGGCCATTGCCCAGCAAATCGAGATTACAGTAACACCCGACCAAGAAGCGCTACTGGCGGCAAGGCGCCCTGTCAACCCCGAGACGTATGAGGCATACCTCAAGGGGATGTTCCACCTGAACAAATCCACAGCGGAAGGAACCGAAAAAGGCCTGGACTATCTCCGCCAGGCAATCGAAAAAGACCCGGCGGACCCCTTGGCGCAAGGTGGGCTGGCGCTCGGTTACGCCATTAGTGCTCATGGCCCTGGGGCTCCACCGGACGCCGCTGGGCGAGCGACAGCGGCAGCGCTGAAGGCGTTGGAGCTGGACGACACCGTGGCCGAAGCCCACGCCGCTCTTGCCCTAAACAAGCTCTACGTAGATTGGGACTGGGAGACTGTGGAACAGTCCTTCCAGCGTGCGCTGAAACTCAACTCCAGCATGGCCCCGACTCGCGGTCACTATTCGTGGTATCTGCTGCTCTTGGGACGCACGGACGAAGCTTTGGCACAGATGAGACAAGTCCAAGAATTGGACCCGCTCGAGCCCCGCTGGGCTGCGTGGCAAGGATGGCAGTATTGGTGGATAGGGCAATACAACGAGGCGATAGATGAAGCCCGGAAGTCACTCGAACTGGATCCCGATTTCCCGGTCGGGTTGTATGTCCTGGGAAGCGCCTACGCAGAAAAGGGGATGTATGAGGAGGCTATCAAAGCACACCAGAGGGCGGCTGAGGTCAGCCGTTCTAGGAAACCTGCTCTCGGGCGTACCTATGCGATGGCCGGCCGCCTGAATGAGGCGAGGCAGGTATTGGCTGAATTGGAGGCGGATCACACGCCTTGGGATACTTGGTTTATAGCCCAGGTCTATGCCGTCCTGGGCGAGAAGGATGAGGCATTCCGATGGCTGGAAGCGGCATTCGAGCCCCCTCACCACCATTACTTGCCTTGGCTCAAGTTCCCTCCTGGTTTCAAGCCCTTGCACGACGACCCCCGCTTCGGCGACCTGCTGCGTCGCATGAACTTGCCGGAGTAGACAGGTCCGAGCACAAAGGCCCCAAAACGCCCCCAAGCATTCCAAAGACAGTCCTATTTTCACTCGCAAACGCCTACAACCATCCTACAACTGTATAACCCCTTATCTCGAAATTTGAGAAAAATTCTCATCTCATAAGTGCCTTATTATCAGTGAGTTGTGAAGAAGTCGAAATTTGCGCAACGGAAACTATGTAAGCCAGGCCTCCAGCCGGTTACCGGCACCACCGATGACATAAACTCCGATAAAGTGTTCATCGTGTATAACCCTAAGGGCTCTGCTTCGAATGGGATTCCAGCCAAGTAATGTATCAGTAAACGAGTTACGCAAGCTTGCTATCTTTGACTTTTTGCATTACCAGAGAAGAGTAATTGGTGGCTGCTCAACTGGATTCATTTCTTAGATCCTAAGGTGTTCAATTTGTACTTTTTGACTGCTGCTAATCCCTCTGAAAATCGCGAATAAATATAGAC
>CAYGBH010000287.1:0-5703 GCA_964348055.1 uncultured Pirellulales bacterium | reverse complement strand
GTTGTGGACAATTTTGAAGGTTACAAGGACGGTCCAGCCGCCGACCAGATATTCAGTACGTGGATAGACGGATGGGAGGTCCCGACAAACGGCGCTCTTGTAGGTCATGATGCAGATATTCTTCAGGGAGAGCATTATGTTGAGACTGAGATTATCCACGGCGGCAAACAATCGATGCCATATTATTATAATAACACTGGTATAGCGAGCAATTCAGAAGCCCACCATGTCTTTAGTCCCGCGCAGGATTGGACCAGAGAAGGCGTTGGAGTACTATCGCTGTGGTTCAGGGGCTATCCGGCATATGTCGGCAGCTTCGTAGAGGCGCCGGCTGGCACCTACACGATGACCGCCTCGGGCGAGGATATCTGGAGCACCGCTGACGAGTTCCACTTCGCTTGCAAGGAGCTCTCCGGCGCCGCGGCGATTATAGCCAAAGTCGAGAGCGTGGAGAACACGGACCCATTCGCCAAGGCCGGCGTGATGATTCGTGATACGCTTGAGGCGGACTCAAGAAATGTCACACTGCTCGTTACACCTGAAAACGGGGTCCGGTTCCAGTATCGTAAGACCGCCGGCATGAGCACAGATAGGTATTTCGCCGAGGGCATTACAGCTCCTCAATGGGTGAAATTAGAGCGTACCACAGGTGGACTTGTCAGGGCCTTTTATTCGGCGGACGGAAGCACATGGACACTATTGAATATGACAGTAGTGAGTATGGATATGCCTGTGTACATAGGCTTAGCGCTGACCAGCCATAACGTTGATGCAACATGTGAGGCCAAATTCTCCAACGTCAGCTTCCCCAACACCAGTGTTGGTCCACAGTGGGCAGACCAGGACGTCGGCATGCGCAGTAATGAGGCTGAGCCGATGTATGTAACTTTAGGAGATGGCAGCGGTACGGCAGCGACGGTGTACCACGGCGACTCCGATGCAGCGTTGATAGACAGCTGGACAGAATGGACTATCGACCTGAAAGAGTTCGGTGATGCCGGCGTGGTCCTGACCGATGTTAGCAGACTGGCTATCGGCTTCGGCGGCCCGGACAGTCCAGAGTCTGGTGGTTCGGGTCTGATGTACTTTGACGATATCCGGCTGTATCTGCCCAGATGAATTGCTTCGCTGCTGAAACGAGATTAATTGCATGGCTGACTATGGCCATGTTGAAATAGTGCCAAGCCAGTAGCTTGATAAGCAATTGTGGCCAAAGGTGTTTTTTTGAGTGAATTCTTATTTCTCACTGCGAAGCGTCGCAGCGGGTGTGAACAGTAAACTCTATTTATTTGGAGGAAAAAATTATGTTGGAGAGAAAATTTGTAATATCTTTACTTTGTCTGGTAGTAGTGCTGATTTTTTCAGCTACTGGCGCCATGGGGGCCAATATTTTGTTTATCTCAGCGCTGGACCCCGACCAAATGAGCGCGGACGATGCCCTCAAAACCTTCCTGGAAGGCCTTGGACACACGGTAACGTATTTTGATGACAATGAAGATGAAGCAACTACAGAGGCCGCCGCTGCCGCCGCGGATGTTGTCTTTATTTCCGAATCGGTAAGCTCCAACCTAATCAGGACCGAAATCACAGAAATTGAAACACCCATGGTTGTTGGCGAGCCGTGGGGCTGGGATGAAATGGGTTTGGGTTTGACAGACGGTGGTGATGGAGACGACGCTTCGGTCACTACAAACATAGAGATCGTTAATCCTGGACACCCTCTGGCTGCGCGTCTCAGCGGGACCGTGGCCGTTCTCACTGACATTACCGGTTTTCTCGGCCCCTGCCATCTTGGCAGGGGCATCGCAGGTGACGAGGCCACGGTCATTGCCAGAGCCACGCTTGCCGACGGGCAGACCTACGATGTTATTTTTGTTTACGAAAAGGGAGCTGCTCTGCCTCTAGCTCCGGCAGACGGCAGTCCTCAGGTTGCAGCGGATATCCGTGTTTGTTTCGGCTTTCACGAGTGGTGCGACCCTTTATTTAATGACAACGCTTATGCACTGCTCGAAGCGGCGGTTAACTATGCGCTGGGTCTGACCGTACCGCCGGCGTTGGCTGCGTACCCCAGGCCGCGTAACGGCGCCACAGATGTGCCGCAGGAAATTGCCCTTACATGGGGACCAGGTTTGTATTTGGAAGGATTATCACCCAAGCACAGGGTTTTCTTCAGCGAGAACTTTGACGATGTCAACGATGGTATCGGCGGAATCGAGCAGGATGTTGAGCGCTATCCTATCGAAGGAACCCTTAGCCTGGATATGGGCAAGACCTGCTACTGGCGGGTTGATGAGGCCAACAGCACCATCGGCTGGGATGAAGGAGCCCTCTGGCGATTTACAGTAATCGATCATTTTATCGTGGACGATTTTGAAGGTTACAAGGACGATCCAGTCGACGCCCAGATATTCAGTACATGGATAGACGGATGGGAAGTCCCGGAAAACGGTGCCCTTATAGGTCATGACGCAGATATTACTAAGGGAGAGCATTATGTAGAGACTGAGATTATCCACGGCGATAAACAGTCGATGCCATATTATTATGATAACAGCGGTACAGCAAATTATTCGGAAGCCCAGCGTACCTTTAGTCCGGCGCAGGATTGGACCAGAGAAGGCGTTGAAGTACTATCGCTGTGGTTCAGGGGCTATCCGGTATATGTCGGCAGCTTCGTAGAGGCGCCGGCCGGCACGTACACGATGACCGCCGCGGGCGAGGATATCTACGACGAATCCGACGAGTTCCACTTCGCCTACAAGGAGCTCTCCGGCGCCGGGGCAATTATAGCCAAAGTCGAGAGCTTGGAGAACACGGACCCGTGGGCCAAGGCCGGCGTGATGATTCGTGATACGCTTGAGGGAGACTCGGCCAACGTCGCAATGCTCGTTACCCCTGAAAACGGGGTCCGCTTCCAGTTTCGTACCGCTGCCGGCGGTGACACAGATAGGTTTTTCGCGGAGGGCGTTACTGCTCCTCAATGGGTGAAATTAGAGCGTACTGCAGGTGGACTTGTCAGGGCCTTTTATTCAGCGGACGGGGCCACTTGGACGTATTTGGGTATGAAGGCAGTCGCTATGGACACACCCGTATACATAGGCTTAGCGCTGACCAGCCATAAGGCTAAAGTGGCGTGTGAGGCCAGATTCTCCAACGTCAGCATCACCGGCACCAGTGTTGGTCCGCAGTGGGCTGACCAGGACGTCGGCATGCTCAGTAATGAGGCTCAGCCGATGTATGTAACTGTGGGAGATGGCAGCGGCACGGCAGCGACGGTGTACCACGAAGACCCTGATGCAGCGCTAATAGACACCTGGACAGAATGGACTATCGACACGAAAGAGTTCGGTGATACCGGCGTGGTCCTGACCGATGTCAGCAAACTGGCTATTGGCTTTGGCGGCGTGGACAATCCGCAGTCTGGTGGTTCAGGTCTGGTGTACTTTGACGATGTCCGGCTGTATCTGCCCAGATGAATTGCTTCGCTGTGGAGACCGCACCGCTGTTTCGGGTTTGCGGCTCGGCTGAGTTCACCGAAGTTTAAGTAAACCGGAGGGGTCGATCTCAGTGGAAATCGCGTGGCTGACGCGGGATGGTTCCTATAGAACCCTGTATGTTGATGGCACTGAAGTTGCCAAAGACACCGAGCCGCAAGCCAATTTGGAAGATGCGCACAGTATGCGGCGTAAAAATAGAGACTTTTTGAAAGGGAAAAAAACAAGTGCTCTTTGGGAGGTGAATCATGAATTTGCTTAAGTCAATTCTCATAGTAGGATTCTTGCTGTCCTTAGCGGTCGTTGCGAGCCGTATTGGGGCCGAGCCATTCGACGCTAAGAAACCAGAAACCACTGCTGCGACTTTATGTGGATGCACCCGGGCAAAACCGTGCTCATACGACACCGACCTTTCGTCCATGAAGCCGGTAAGACTACAACAGGTGGATCATACGACAACAAAAATAGGAATCTTAAATTTTCCTGTCGACAAGCCGGTACTATATAAAGAGAATCCTGCATCACAGACCTCAATGGAGTCCTCTGCTGATCAGTGTAACCAGTTCTGCGATTGTGCGCCGAATGGTTCTATGCCGAATGGTTGGACGGGAAGGCAGTCGTCTATAGGCCGTTGGCAGCATTGTTCGCCGTGCACGTTGCTACAATGGCCACTGTCCGGTCTTCCAAGCGATATCATCGTCACTAAGGCAACTATTAAGCTGTATTGCGACAAGCGTTGGGGCCAAATTTCTGGTCATTTATTTTTTGCACCAGTTACCGGGCATTGGGACAGCAGAGTCACATACGCCAAGCGACCCTCGATAGATGCATCTCAGGCCATAGAAGTAGAATGGCCATACGCCGGTAAGTGGTTCGAGGTTGACATTACATCCATAGCCAATCAGTGGTCCGAAGGAACATTATCGAACTACGGGATACAAGTTTATTCGACGAGCACTGCACGTACCGGCGGTATTGACATCCGTACGCCGGGATGGACTGATCCTCAATATCGTCCTAAATTGACAATCATTTATGAATATACATCGCCTGAAAACGAAGAAAGCCCCGACTTGGGGCCGGACCCCATCGAGAACATAACTGTCACAGCATCCAGCTCGCAGAACGCGGATGTGGGCCCTGGAAATACCATCAACGGCTCGGGACTGGATGCTAACGACCTTCACTCGATAGAACCGACGGATATGTGGCTCAGTGGCAATGAACCGCTGGGAGCCTGGATCGAATATGAGTTCGACAAAGTTTACAAACTGAATGAGATGTTGGTATGGAACTCTAATCAAAAGATCGAGCCTATCACCGGTTTCGGCCTCAAAGATGTTACGATTGAGTATTCGACCAGCGGCGCCGACTATACGACATTGGGTACTACTCACGAATTTGCCAGGGCACCTGGTACGGCCGGTTATGCTCACAATACCACCATTGATCTGAGTGGCGTTGCGGCAAAGTACGTCAGGCTTATGGCTAACAGCAACTGGGGAGGCTTCATGCCCCAATATGGTCTCAGTGAGGTCCGTTTCTTGCATATATTCGTGAATGCGAGAAGGCCCTGCCCGGATATCGGGGCAACAGATGTGGCCGTGGATGCCGTCCTTAGCTGGCGAGCGGGAAGAGAGGCAGACAAGCATAATGTGTACCTAAGCACCGACGAGCAGGCTGTCATAGATGGTACTGCTCCTGTCGCTACCGTGGCCGAGGCAAGTTATGGTCCATTGTCCCTCGATTTAGGCCAGGCTTACTATTGGCGGGTCGATGAGGTCAATGAAGCTGAGACCCCAACTACCTGGGAAAGTCACATCTGGAACTTTAGAACAACCGACCATATTGTCGTGGATGATTTCGAGAGCTACAATGACCTTGACCCCGGAGACGCCGAGAGCAACAGGATATTCCTGACGTGGATAGACGGATGGCAAGACCCAAAAAACGGCTCTCTCGTTGGCTATGAAAACCTTCCTTTCTGCGAACGAACTATCGTTCATGGTGGCAAGCAGTCGATGCCGTTCTTTTACGCCAACACCGGCAGCGCAGCATATTCAGAGGCAGAGCTGCCGCTGAGTCCGCCACAGGATTGGACTAAAGCAGGCATTGCGACGTTGGTGCTGTACTTCCACGGCGCTGCGGATAACGCCGGGCAGTTGTATGTGAAGGTCAACGGCTCGAAGGTGGTCTATGATGGTGACGC
>CAYGBH010000286.1:0-5710 GCA_964348055.1 uncultured Pirellulales bacterium | reverse complement strand
ATGACCGATTTTCAGGTCGAGAAGATGAGTCCCAATTTGTATCGGCAGAGCCATACTGACCTTGAGCGCTTCGCGCGGAATCGGGGCGTGTTTGTAAAATTCCCGAAATTAGAAATCGGCAGACTCCAGCCGTTCTGCTATATTGACTTCGAGGCTCGGTGCAGCGAATTGCACATCCATACGTTCGCGGCTTATCCGGACCAGGTAACGATGATTAAGACTCAATCGTTGTTCGATTTTAAATAAGCAAAAAAGTCTGCTGATTATTTCACGTCTTTTTGGTTTTTGTTACTCTATTTGTTTTCGACATAGAGACTGTTCGTTCTCTAATTCACATTCACTCAGCCTGTCGCGAGCCAATACGGAGCGTAGAAAATATATGCACTTCCTCAAAGCAGGATCGTGACAAAGCAGAGCCGCGACCGTAAGGGAGCGGTAACTGACTCGCCCAAATCACCAAAAGTGCATTGAACAGATGGCCGAAAGACTGCGATGGGCAGAAAACCGAACCTTTATCTGCGGATAGTGTAAAGATTTATAAGAACAGGTCGAATTGTGATTTCGCCTGTTATTGAGCTGGGGTGGCACCCTTAAACTTGTTTGGGGGTGTTTTCAGCTGATTTTCGGTTAAAGTGCGATTGCAGTGCTGCCGATAATAAAGGGAAGTCTAAAAAAACGATTTTTTCTCCCCTCCGGAAAACATCGGGTGGCGACACGTTGCTCGATGTTTTCTTTTTTGTACCCACCTCCGATAAATTAGCGTCTCGGCCTTCCAAGCGTTCACTTCACAAAGAACACCAGAAGTAGATTAGTCAGAGTCCGCCAAGTACTGCAAAACCGCTCTTTTCTCTTCGCGTGTCATTTTCTGGCCGTATTTGCTAACGTATATGTCCCATGTTTCTTTGTCGTGGCGGCTGGGTTCAATTATATTGTGGCAAGACGAACATTTTGCGCGGTACAACGCCTGGCCTTCACTCATTTCAGCCAGCATATTTTGACACCCATAGACTAACGCAAAAAGTCCGACTGCTCCGACCAGCCAAAGCAATAACTTCTTGTCCATAATTGCAATCTCCTTGAAGTTTCAACCGAGAAGCGCTGGGGCTGAGCGGCTGCCCAGCCCCGAACGCACACTAAGTAACTAAAACGGAAAGCCGACTATCAGCCTGAACCTGAGATCATCGCTTCTGTCGTTAAGTCCCCTCAGAGCACCAAACCCGACCCAAAACTTTTCGCTTGCCCAGGAAACTGTCGGACCAAAGTAAAACTTATCCTCGGTGTAATTACCGGTCGATTCGAGTCCAACTTTCCAACTCGGGCTAAACTCGTGGTTCAAACCTAAAGCGTATTCGTCCTCATTACCACCCTCGTTATTAATTCCAACTTTAAGTATCTGGTTGTATGCAACATTGAACTTGCCAATATCCTTTGCCAGAATGAGTTTGCCTTCCAGGATTTCCGGGGCGGCGGAGCTATCAGGCTTTATATATTCCAGGTACAAAAGCGGGTCCAATAGATACATCCCTTTCTCACCAAAACGGTAGCGCGTTCTCACTTTAGTGCCCGTATACTCAAAGTTATCATCCGCAGCGGTGTTAGTCTGCTGCCACCTCTGATAAACGGCTATATCCCATCTGTCAGTCAGACCATATTCGTACTCAACCTGATGCTGCCAGGTATTCTTGTTTTCATAGTTGTGAAAGTCCCGTACCTTATGTGTCAGGTAGTATTCCACCTCAGAATGTCCTTTCGGCATCGTCATGTATTCATATGTCCAGACATAGCCTCTGCGGTCGGCATTCACGACATTGATACCCGATAAAACCAAAAACAGCATTACATAACAACGCAATCTCTTCGTAACAGTTAACAGCATAGAACTATCTCTTTCCTTACCAGCCATACTTCGTACTCCTTTCTTTTCTGTCATTCTTTTTCTCCTTTCTGGGATTACAATAACCGCATAGAAAACGCTAATAATGTCATGCTCTTGCGCCTTTCTGACCATACAATGGTCATACAAAAAACGTTAATGGTTCTGAAAGGAGTTTGGCTGGCTGGCACCCCCGCCTTAAGCTGGCTGGCTATTACTCCTATGCCTGTTTCAATACAAAATTTATTTCACAAGAATCAGCTTGTTGTTTTTAGTTAATATAAGTCTATATTCTTCGCTGCAATGTTTTAGCCTTATCTCACGAGCGTCACCAAAAAGCTGTCGAGCATCAAAAGTGGGCACTTGCTTGGTTTGGCAAGCGCCATTTTGGTTATCAGGGTACCGCATTTTTTTCTTGTTGGTGCTTTCCATAGAGACTTCCAAAATTAATTGTTCTGTTTATTCGTTCCAGCGGACATAAATCACTTCTGCCAGGGGCCGGTCAACGGCGAACTGGCTGTAACCAACCTGAAAGACGTAAGAAGGGAACTGTCGAATCACCTTAATATTAACTCCCGGCAAAATTCCCATGGCAACCAGCTTCTGAACCTGACGGTTATCCTTCGTAGCTAAATAAACGACAGCACCTTCGGATTCGGGTTTGGCATCACAGAGAGGTCTGACTTCCTTTATTTGGTCGGTCTGTGCCATCCGACAGCATTTTCCCTGTGGAATAGGTTTTCCGTGCGGACAATTCTTGGGATGGCCCAGTAGAATGCAAACCTTGTCATCTACTCCATCTTGCAGAACATGCTCAAATCGGCAGGCATCCTCTTCAATATGGCTGGGAGCTACTGCTAAAACATCCTGTAAAAGCCTTTCAGCTAATCGATGTCGCCGGACAACATTTTTTCCCGCTCGCTTTCCTGCCTCTGTGAGTTTGTATTTTTCATCACAAAGCTCAGCTAACTTAAGCGAGACGGCGCCACCAGAACCTTTTTCTATTATTTGTTCCGGCGGATATTCACCACCCTCAATTTCACAAACGTACAGACCTTCCAGCAATTCTTCAACTTCAGGATTAATCATTTTTTTATCTTCCTTATTTTACTTAGCCATTTTAATGAGGCGGGTTTTCGCGGACTTTGATAGCCACAGTACGGACACACAACTTTTCTGCATGCTGAAAAGAAAGAACATCGCATGCATTGTTTCTCTGCTGCATCTTCGTCAAACGCTTTTCCACAGAATGGACAGTTCATAACACGATCCCAAATACATTGAAGAAAGAATTTGCTATGAAACCTACGGTAAAAGCTACTATGCAAATGCATACTGAAGTAATAAGGACAATTCTTAAACCACATTCCTTTTTAAAAATCAAAAATTGTGCAATACACGGCAGAAAGAGCGTGAGAGTGATTGCAGCGACAGCCGGCTGGTTGCCCGTCATCAGGCCATCCTTTTGAAGATCGTAAAGGCCGGCAGCTCCATAATCTCTGCGGAAAAAACCGAAAAGAAAAGCAACTGATGCTCCATCCGGCAAGCCGATTGCATTAACAACCGATTCGAGGCTTTTAACTAAAAACTGGAAAACACCAGTAACCTGGCCGACCCAGATCAGTACACTTGCCAGGATAAACAATGGAAGTATCTCTTTGAAATACCAGACCATCCTTGAATAGGTTTTTACAATAACATTGCCGGGCCGAGGGAGCCTCAATGGAGGTAATTCCATATAGAAACTCGGCTTTTCTCCTGGAAATAGACGTGCCATAAGTGTTCCTGCCAGAATAAAAACGACTCCAACAAATCCTGCCCAGGCCAGGAGAGCATATGGACGGCCGGCTAATAGTCCAAGAATCACACCAAGCTGGGCCGAGCATGGAATCGCAAGGGCCAGCAGGATAGACGCTATAATCTTTTCTCGTTTCGTCTCTAAGGTGCGAGTTACCATCGTCGCCATAGTATCACAGCCAAAGCCCAACACGATTGGTATCACTGCACGACCGTTCAGCCCTATTTTTTTGAATACGCGGTCGATTAACATAGCAAGGCGGGGCAAATAGCCGCTATCTTCCAATATTGAGAACGCTATAAAAAACGTTCCTACAATGGGCAGAACAATCGCAATCGCATATCTAACTCCTAACGTGATAACACCATATTCACCCGCGAAAAGAGTGTATACGGCTTGCCAGGGTATCACTGCCGAAAATATTTTCATTACAAACGGGTTAACATATGTCGCAAAGATAGTTCCTTCCAGAAAATCAACCACTGTGCCGGCACCGAAGCCCCCGACAAATTTGTAAATGCCAAAATACAGAACCAAAAACAGTACCGGCAGGCCTGTCAATGGATGCATGAGAAAGCGGCTCAATCTCTCACGGAAATCTTTTAAATGCCTGTCTGGAAAACTGACAGCTTGGCTGACTATTTTTTTCACTTCTTCTTGAATTGTTACAGTAACGTGATAATGAACTGAATGCTCAAGCTGTGATAAACAATTGCGAATGGTCCTTTCGACAAAATCCTTGTCGATGGTCTCAGTGTTACCGACCAGACTGTTCACAGATTCAGAATTCCCCTGGAGCAACAACAAAGCTCTTGTCCGAGTGGAAACGCCTCCCCTAACCTCCAATAGCTCTGCAATAACCGAAATAGAATTTTCAATTGTAGCGCCATAGTCAATTCGATATGATTTCCTCGGCAGGGGGGCGGATATCTTGTCAATAAGCTTTTTTACACCTTCGCCTGTTGTCGCTATAGTTTCAACGACCGGAATTCCTAAAATCTGTTCGAGCCTGCCGACATCAATTTTTATGTCGAGCTGGTGTGCTTCGTCAGCCATATTTAACACCAAAATTACCGGCAGTCCTGCTTCAATCAGTTGCAGTGTTAAACCGAGCATCCGTTCAATATTCTTGGCATCGACCACATGTACAACCGCATCAACCTGCTGGTTCAGTAACAAATCTGAGGCGACTTTTTCTTCTTCGGTTATCGCCGACAAAGAGTACATACCCGGCGTATCAATGATTTCGAACTTACTGCCGGAAATCTCCGAGTAACCTTTCGACAGTTCAATAGTTGTACCTGGATAATTCGAAACAGTAACATATCGGCCGGTCAGTTTGTTAAATAGTACGCTCTTGCCCACATTCGGACTGCCGACAAGCAGTACTTTCCGTATGGAAACGTTTTGTTTGTGCTGGGACTTCTTTAATGGTTCATAGCGAACACGATTGAGAGATGTTGTACTTACAGGCATAGAATTGTCTCCTTTTGTCCAAAACAAATTAACTTACATCGAAATTACGTTGCTTTGACTTATACGGAAAACTTCGCTTCAGCTCTACTGTTTTTGATATTCATTATCATTTGTCTTTTTAAAAATATTCACAATTAACCTTCGTATAACTTATTTTCCTCTCTTACTTTTCTTCCCGCATCGTGGACATATACCAAATATATCCAGTTTGTGATATTCCTGAACGTAATTATGTTTTTTTACTAATTCGGCCTGTACTATTTCTAGCTTCTTACTATATATCTCCACGAATGTACCACATTTGGTACAGATTAGATGATCGTGGTGTTCATGACCATATTTGTGCTCAAACCGCTGAACGCCGTCACCGAAATCCACCACCCTGCAAAGGCCGCACTCAGTCAGCAGTTTGAGAGTTCTTGCAACCGTTGCATAGCCGACATCCTTGTGCTTTTTCCTGACAATATCAAACAGCTCCTGCGTACTGACATGCCGTTCTGTTCGCAGAAAGACATTTACCAGTTCGTCCCGCTGTTTGGTTTGCCGCAGCCCTTTTTGTCTTA
>CAYGBH010000285.1:0-5738 GCA_964348055.1 uncultured Pirellulales bacterium | reverse complement strand
TTATCTGCTTCTGGTTGCTCATGCTCAGCATCGTCCGGGCCTTACGCCGCACCCGGCTGAATGTCGGCAGCGTAATAGCCATGATTACGGAGATAATAGAAATGACCACAAGCAGTTCGACCAGCGTAAACCCCAGCTTGCGTGCCTTGCCTACCTGCATGTGTTTGTATTGGACGCTAATCTCTCTATCCTCCTACCATGCGCATACACTCTCTTTGCGCTTTCTTAGCACGTTATATCTGCGCAAACTTAGCGCCTCGACCAAATTTTCTTCATTATACTCGCTGTTCAATCCCATGTCAACGTGAAAATTGGAAATTTTTATACCTTTATTTAAAAAAAAGTTGGCGGTTGGGACCCCATATATTACAGGTTTGTGAACAGATCCCTACCGACTATGAGAGTTTGCCCGCTCTTTATTGCTTAGCCGCCGCTCTCCTAACAACGCTAACCCCCTTATTCCCAAGCCCTTACAACAATTAATGCCCCCACACAAAAAATTGGTCCCGGTGTACCATGCTGGTCATCGCCAGCCTGACGCTTTCCACTACCAAACTCACTGCCGAAATTGACAATCACGATTGATAATCACCACGACGGGCTGCTCTTGCTTGCATACGGCGTTCAACCATAAGCGCCCATGTTCACTCTACCTCCGTGAGGCTTCTGCTCACGTCCGGTTCGCATGCTGGGATCACCGCCATCGATACAAGGACTTGTGAGCGAATCCGTCTTTACCCAATCGCCGAGAGTCGGCGAATATCTGCCGTATTCAGATTGCAGATGGTAGTCGCCATTTACAGGATCGGCAAACAACGGGTCTTTGCTAATATTGCCCTTTTCCATAAAAATGGGATCCAATTGTTGTTGAAGACAACTGTAGTTAATATTGGGCCGGTAGATTATGTCACCAAATAGGTCGCCATCTTTGTTGTTCCAAAGGATGCAGTTGGTTATGCTTGGATTGGCCCCACCTCCGGTATAAATCCCATACCCGTTATTAGCTATAGTCAAGTTAATCAGCTTAGGCTCGGCGCTAATGCAGTAGATAGCTGCGTCGAGGCAATTAGCGATAACCAAGTTGCGTAAAACGGCCCTTGAGCTCTCGGCCCCGTAAAAGGAAAATGCGTAACCGGTGGGAGCCTCGATCACGGCTGCATCATCCGCGTTCTGGAGCGTGACGCCCTTGCGGTTGAAAGTGACTTCTTCTCGGTAGACTCCCGGCCAGACCATGATAGTATCACCGTCAATGGCCTCGTCTACCGCGTCTTGGATGGTTGCGAATGCGTCGCTCCTGCTCAGGCCCGTGTTAAATCTGCTGCCATGAGAACCATCAACGTGAAAGATAAGAGGACCGACGCTTTTGCTTGCCTCGCGCGTCCCGCCATATGCTCCCATGTTGATACGCGTTTTATTCGGGAAAGGCTCCGAAGCCACTGGATCCTGGGGGTCACCGGCATCTATACAGGGGCTATTATCATCGTCTTTAACCCATCGGTCACGGTCTGGATCATATCGGCCTAAGACTGACCGAAGGTGATAGTCAGCTCCTGCCGCCGATGCGAACAGAGGGTCTATATCGATGTTACCTTGTCCTGGATAACCTCCCTCGATATTTGAATAGAGAACTGGACTGTCTGAGGCCAGAGCTTGGAGCAGGATGGCTGCGCCATCGTTATACCACACGATACTGTTCCTGATCACAATATCGCTACCGACTGAGTGAATCCCCCCTCCAGCTGACATCTGTGGACCTGACAGCCTGTTGTTAGCAATCGTGCAGTTTGTCACGCGTACATAGGCAGGCGAACTGGCGAAGATGCCGCCACCGATCTCGGCAGTGTTGTTCGAGATGGTACAGTGCTCTAATACGACGCCCGCAGAAGACCCTCCGCAGTGGATACCACCGCCTGGAATATCGCCCTGTGCACTGTTAGAGGAAATATCGCAATTCGCTAACAGCGCTGTACTTTGCCAACAATATACACCTGCTCCAAGACTGTTTTGATAACCGATGTTCTCTTTAATGGTACAGTTGATAATCTTGGCGTCGGAGCTTCTGATCAAACCGATGCCGGCCCCATATCCACTGGATCCGGCTGACCCCAGGCCTCCAGCATGGCATTCTTCGATCGTACAATCAATAATCGCTGGTGCACCACCCACAGATCCGATTCCACCTCCAAGCTCCGTTGAGCATCTTTTTATCACACAGTCAATGATGCTTGGACTGCTGAACTCGCAGTATATGCCGCCACCGACCGGATGTGCAGGACTCGAGCTCCAGCTCACATGGTCCGGCGGAATCTCCGAGCCCGCCACAAAACCGTTGATGATCGTGAACCCGCGTAGAACAGAGCCCGGTCCTTCTCCTTGGTGGAAGTAGAAGCCTCTGTGTCCCCCGTCGCTACAGTCAATAGTCGTCCGCTCCGGACCAGCGGTGCTGCGCAAGGTGATTGCCTTGCCTTGGAAGTCGATATCCCAGTTGCCATCGCCCGTGTAGGTACCTGGAGAAACCTCCACGATGTCACCATTAGCCGCCGAATTAATCGCTTCCTGGATCGTGGCGTAGTCACGCGGCACGTGAATCGTAGCAGCCGACGAGTTCAAACGCACGTAAATATTATCGACCACGGCCTCAGTTCCCCGGAATTTGACGTAACAGGTGCCCCGGACCGACTCGAGCGGGATGCTATGGCTTCCTGTCCCCAATTGCCGTGCCGGTGACCAATTGACACCGTCGGCCGAGAGCGAGTATTGTAAAGAACCCGACACCATGTCTCTGTTGTCCGTGAACCACACGTCAATTTGCAGGTATCCGCTAACAGCCGCCTGCGACTGAACCGAACCGACCGGGAAGCAATAACCCAGAACGGCTGGGACAAGGTTGTAATCTCCGAACCCTAATTCGCGCTGCGACCCTGTACCGAGATAGTAAAGATACGTTTGTGACGGAGGAAAGGCCCCTTGAGGCCAGAAAATGGAGTGAAGGAGGCTGTCTCTTTCGGCGCTGTTAGTGCTGAAATCTTCCCGATATTCGTAGGTCCAAGCAGCCTCGACCTTAGTGGGAGCTAAGCAGACTGTTGCGCCCACCAAAATAACAGCAGTAGTCCAAAACCAACCTGATCTTGCCAGTTTCATTCTCGTTGCCTCTATTGGACCGGATGTAACACCGCCTCTCCATTAACGCCATCCTCCTCGGTTTGGGTTTGGGATGACCTTGTGTGCGTACAACCCGGTTGGTCTACCCGAGTGAACCTTCCACCAACTGCACAAGCCATAACAGACCCGGGCCGCTCTTAGAGGTCCTGCTTCGTCTTGGTCTGCTTGGAGGTATAAACTCCTCACCAACTCCTTGAATGGACTGAAGATATGAGAACTTCAGATTTCCTTTGTTGCCTTGGTCTGTGGAGAAGGTGATTTCGTCAATGATGTCTTTTTCTAAATCGATTTTATAGATGAGTCTGACACCGTTACAGAACAGCTCCACCTGCGCGAACAGCTCCCCTGGCGTATGCTTTGTCTCAAAATGAATACGCTGTTCGGCCGCGTCGCGGCGCACTGTATCGATTGTATGCAGTCCCATCCAAGGTCTAAGCAGCCCTTTGAAGAAGCTGCCGCCGGCGTATGTCCCGAGCCGGGCAGATACCGACCGGCTCAGATAAGCTTCCGTGTAGCTATCTACTATCCTCAGGGAGCCCACCTGCAGCTTCAGCCAGGGATTGTATCTCTCGCTGGTAGCGTAAACAAATGGTATTCTTCCCGTTCCGTAAACGTTCTCGCCGTTTATTTGACCAGTAATCCTAAAATAAGTCCAGCCGCGTTTATGCATAAGATCGCGGTTATCAACAGTCTTAGCTGTTGCTGGCCAATCACTCTGAAAGTAATCTTCCTCCAGGACGTTGTAGTGACGGACAGCCCACGACCGATTGCTGTCTTCGGCGTCACCGCGGGCAGCAATAACAAGCAGACCTCGGCCTGTGGCTGCTATATGGTCTACAGTTTTTGTGCTGCCGTCGACCTGACAGAGGAAATCGGTCAATTTTGGGTTGTCCGTTGGGATCTTCAGCACGCTAAGGTCGCCGTTAAACATTCGGGCGTTGTTAATATGTACGCTGTTGTCGTGGTAGTAGTAATTTGCCAGGCTGTTTTGTAGTAATTGCCAGTACGATTCGTCACCGACCACACCGGACTTTGCACGTAGCATCATAGAGTTTGCTGGACCTTGCGGAAAATAATACCAATATTCTTCTTTGGCGTTGCTGGTCTGGCCGAACTGGCCGATAGCATTGGCACTAACCGTCGAGGGACGAGGAGCTTCGGCAGCTTGCTTCCAAGTTCCTGATGTCGCAACTATGGTGCCAGCAGTCAAAGCACCTGCCGCTGTGAACGATACAATTGCCGTTTTCGTGGTTGCCAGGCAGGCGACTCCGGCTAGCAAACCAACCTTAGTCGCGGCAGCCGTGACCGACACTTGTGCAGCCGCGGCCTCGGTCGGGGCTGTCATCTTGCCGAACAGCACGAGAGCAGCCAATAGAGAGCCCTTGCCAAAGCCGTTGCGAGAAAGCTCTCGCTGCAAGGCCTTCTTTGCACGCAAAAACAACATGCGCGTACTGAACTCGCTACAGCCCATCGACTCGGCAATCTCCGAATGCGTCATCCCATCATAGCAGCGCATGATTAGGATGGCTTTGTGCCGCGTCCGCAGCTTAGCCATTGCCGTCGAGACGATTTCTTTCAACTCTTCACTTACGAGATTCTCCAGCCCGTCCTGCCGTTCTTTCAGCGTACCCTTGCGTGTTGCACTAGAGACCGCTACATTTCGTTGTTTCCGCTCGGTTCTGTAATGACGCCGTAGCTTGTTAACGGCTATGCCGTAGAGCCAGGGCCAGAAACGATCGGCTTTTTTGAGTTTTCCAATCACCATACACATCTCCAATAATGTCTCCTGTACGATTTCTTGCGCCAGGTCTTCTCTTTGCGTTAGACGATAGGCATACGTGTGTAGGCGTTCTCTCGCCTGCTGAGCCAGCTGATCGAGGCATTGTCTATCGCCGCGCTGAGCCCGGCTGATCAGTTCTATCTGAAGCAACTGCTGATCCATACAGGGCTCCTATTACCGCTATTGAATATACTCATACTATAATTAAGTGCCATTATCGACGCCAAATGTAACGTTTTTTTCACAATTCTACCAGCAGGCCAGTGCCTGTAAAACCCCGCCGGCTTTAGCTACTTGTCGTACTCATTATATCATAAGCACTTACCAATAAAAGATTTAGAAATGTAGTACAGGCGAGCCCAAGAGGTCGCCCTGAGCAGGCATATAGGCCTATTCTATGGGTACTTCCCAGCCCGCTGCCCCAATTCATGTCGGGAAACGCGGGGGCAGGGGACTATGCAAGAATTATAGCATTTTTCCCCGGTGCAAATCAAGAAAAACTTCTGCAGATTTTGGAAGAAATCAGTTGCTACGCTACAAAGCACGGGCGAAAAGTCGCCGGATGACCTAAAATTAAAATTATCGAGTCGACGTATCTGCTCGGGGCTTTGCCGATAACATAGGGCTCCTCAAGCCAAAAGAGGCCAGCGGACGAGATAAATCTCAGCGATGGCTACTTGCCTCCTTTTCCCAATGCTCGAACTGGGCTTTGAGGTGTTCTGCTAATTCTGGCTTTGCAGAGAGGAGATTGGCGGTTTCACCAATGTCGGTTTGCAGGTCAAAGAGCTGCCAGTCC
>CAYGBH010000284.1:0-5754 GCA_964348055.1 uncultured Pirellulales bacterium | reverse complement strand
ACGCCGCCAGCGTTCGTTCTGAGCCAGGATCAAACCCTTCAATTTGTATCGTCGATTCCTCCTTCGCATAAAGCTCTGGAGGATGTCGTCGAAAAGAAGGCTCAACACTTTGGCACGGGACCCCAAAATGAAATATAGGTTATTTTGGGAACCCGCATACGCACCGAAAGTGCTGAAAATGGTTCCCCGCCTTCGCGGGGACGATTTTAAGCTCACTGTGATAGGGCGTATCCCATCACAAGAACTGCACTTTCGCTGCTTTTTGGCTTAACTGTTAACTTGTCAAAGAGCTTTCTTCTATCACCAATACAACTAAGCGGCCAGGCATTGATGCTAAATCCCTGCCTGACCACTCATATCTATATTTTAACCTAAATAATAATATCGTCAATATAATAAGTTCAGAAAAATAAATTTTTTTCGTTTTTTTTATCGTGTACGTTATTGCCCCGCTGACGTTTAGTCTAAAACAGACTGACACCATCTGCCTTTAATGCCGGATTCGGGCAATTTGCGTATCCTAACTTCACAAAGTAAGCCGAATTTAAAGAGGTGCTGAGAAAAATCATCTTCAGTGCATATTACGCTCTAACCTGTGCTTTTCCCAAATTATCCATTGAAACCGGCCGCTAAAACTGACATATTGATGGCGTACACAATATAGTATATATTTTATCCTGGATTTCCAAGCTACATTATTCTGAATTGAGGAACCTCTGGATAGGAACAGCCAACAGCAAAGAATCGAGACAACGCGATATATGCACCAAAAACGCTACTCGAGCGCTTTAAGCTGCAGGATGTGATAAACATGCCGAACTGAGCGCGGAAGTATATCGTATATGAGGTCGAATGCTGCCTCTTGTGCTCTGCCCCCATAGAGCCTATAATGTGTGTTTTGAGAGATGGCTTATATTGTGAACGGACGTTTGAGTCAAATACGGGTATAATCGATGAGTGTGCAATCGCCTAAAACCAGAGTGGCCAAGACGCGTCAAAGTTGGCTCCGTCGAAACGCCGTGAAGGTGGTCATCATTCTGGGCGCGATAGCGGTGCTGGCCGTGATCGCGAGGCTGCCGGAGCGAAAACGAAATGCTCCTGCCACTGAAGCACCGCCGGTGAACGTAACGACCATGACGGTAGTTGCGGAGCCGCAGTTTGCCGATACGTTCGACCTGCCGGCGGTCGTCGAGCCGGACCGAATCGTGATGGTCTCCGCCGAGGTCGCAGGACGTATCGAGCGAATCCCTCTGGAAAAGGGCAGCGCGGTGCGCGCCGGGGACCTGCTAATCCAGCTCAATGCCGACCTCGTGCGACCAGAGTTTGAGGTCGCCGAGGCGCAGGTCAAGCGGGACCAGATCGAGTTCGACCGCATGGCAAATCTGGTCAAAGAGAACGCCGCGCCCCAGCGTGACCTGGATAATGCCACCGCCCAGTTGGCCATCAGTAAGGCCCAACTCGAGGCGGTCCGCGCCCGTCTGGACCGCACGAAGATTCTGGCCCCTACGGGGGGAGTGCTGAACGACCTGCTCGTCGAGGAGGGGGAATACGTTGACCCTGGCGCTGCGGTGGCGGAGGTGGTAATTACGGATACGGTGAAGGTGGTTGTGGAAGTGCCTGAACGCGACATTGCATTTTTCTCCGTCGGCCAGAAAGCGGAGGTCTTTGTGGATACGAAAGGCGAGGAAAGGTTGCTGGTGGGGACGCTGACGTTCATCAGCGAGCTGGCTTATCCGCAGACAAGGTCCACGCGCATTGAGATAACCCTGGATAACAAGGAACGGCTTCTGCGGAGTGGGCAGATCGTGCATGCCCGCCTGACGCGCCGGATTTTGAAAGATGTTATTCTGATCCCGCTGCTGGCGGTAGTCCCGATGGAGGACGGCAAGGCTGTATACGTGGTCAATTCAACAGAGGCGCAGCGCCGCAAGGTGGAGCTTGGGGCCATCAAGGGCGATCGTATCCAGGTAACGCGAGGTCTGGAGCCGGGCGACGAGCTGATCATCGCCGGCCACCGTTTCGTCGCGCCGGGACAGAAGGTAAACGTTGTATCAGAGAACAAATAGCCGCTATGCTTATCACCGACACTTCTATTCGAAACCGAACCACCGTGGCCGTCCTGGGACTCATCATCATCCTCATGGGTGGCTACAGCTATCTCTCATTGCCACGCGAGGCATTCCCGGACATCCCCATCCCGCATATCCTGGTCACCACGATGTACGAAGGTGTCTCACCGGAGGACATCGAAACATCCGTCACGATGAAGATCGAGAAGGAGCTCAACGGTATTCGTGGTGTCAAAGAAATCCGCTCCAGCAGCGCCGAGGGGCTCTCGATGATTGACGTCGAGTTCACGCCGGACGTACGGAGCGATGTGGCCCTGCAGCGGGTGCGCGACCGCGTGGACATAGCCAAAGGTGAGCTGCCCATGGACGCCGAGGAACCGGTTATCAAGGAGATAAATTTCGCCGAGTTCCCTATCATGCTCGTCAGCATTTCCGGCGACGTCTCACCCGTCCAGCTAAAGGAGATTGCCGACACATTGCAGGACACCCTCGAGGCGGTGCCCGGCGTTCTCAAGGTCGACGTGCTCGGCGCGCTGGAACCAGAAATCCGGCTGGAGTTTGACCCCGACCGGCTGGCCTCGTACAACCTGATGATACCGGAGATTCTGGCACTGATACCTTCGGAAAACGTAAACATCTCCGCCGGTGGTCTCGAGACCCAGGGCACAAAGTTCAATGTGAGAATCCCCGCGGAGCTTGTCACGGCCGAAGATGTGGACCACCTGCTCCTGACCGTGCGCGACGGCAAGCCCATCTATCTTTCAGACGTCGCAAATGTGCGAGCTACCTTCAAAGACCGAACCAGCTACTCGCGACTCAACGAATCCGAAAACGTCACCCTCAGCATCCAGAAGCGTGTCGGCGCCAATGTCGTCCATATCGCCGACTACATCAAGGCTGTTATAGACAAGGCGCAGCAGCAGGTCCCCGGCGCGGTGAAGTTCGACATCACCTTCGACATGTCCAAGTACATCCGCAACATGGTGGCTGAC
This sequence comes from uncultured Pirellulales bacterium, assembly GCA_964348055.1. Taxonomy (GTDB): domain Bacteria; phylum Planctomycetota; class Phycisphaerae; order Sedimentisphaerales; family Anaerobacaceae; genus JAUXAL01. The sequence goes on along the minus strand of CAYGBH010000284.1, from coordinate 2,693 downwards.
CTGGAAAACAACATCCTGGCCGCCCTGATACTGGTCTCAGCCGTGCTCTTGTTGTTCTTGGGCTGGCGACCGAGCACCATTGTGGCGATGATTATACCGCTCAGCATGCTAATCACCTTCTTCCTCATCGAGATGCTCGGCTACACACTGAACATGATCGTGCTGTTCAGCCTCGTGCTGGTTCTTGGTATGCTGGTAGATAACGCCATTGTCATTGTGGAGAACATTTACCGGCACATCCAGCTTGGGTATAGCCCCTTGGAGGCCGCAATGCTCGGCGCGCGTGAGGTCGCTTGGCCGGTCACAACCTCCACTTTCACGACCGTGTGTGCCTTCTTACCACTGATGTTCTGGCCGGGAATTATGGGGGACTTCATGAAGTATCTGCCAATTACCCTGTCCCTCGGTCTGCTGGCCTCACTCTTTGTGGCCCTCGTGTTCAGCCCGACCATCTGCTCGGTTTGGGCCGGTCGCTCGTCCAAACCTCGTCAGAAGGACCATTGGTTTATCAGGGGCTACCGTCGCCTTCAGCGAGCCGGCCTGCAGAATCCCGCGCTGACGTTGTTTCTGGCTGTGTGCCTCTTGTTTGGCCTGGTGACTTTGTATGCCAAGATAGGCAAGGGAACCGAGTTCTTCCCCCAAGGCGACCCTGAGCGTGCCATCATCGACGTCCGCACGCCACAGGGTACCAACATCCGCGAAACGGACCGCATCGTTCGGGTGATCGAAGACCGCATCAAGCCATACGAGCGCTGGATCGAGAATATCGTCACAAATGTGGGCTCTTCGGGCGGCGGTCTGAACATCATGGCCAGCGCCGGCGGACCGCACCTGGCGAATATATCGTTAATCTTCTATGACTTCGCCGTGCGAGAGCGGCCGTCAATGGAAATCATCGCTGGGATTCGACAGGCCATCGCCGACATACCAGGCGCCGAGATTAAGGTCGAAAGGGAAAGGGAAGGACCACCCACCGGTGCGCCAATCACCGTGCGAATCATAGGAGAGGACTTCTCTATGCTCGAGCGACTCAGCGACGAAGTCCGCCGGACAATCGCGGACGTCCCCAACATAGTCAACCTCCGCAGCGACCTCGAAGCCACCCGTCCCGAACTGGCCTTTACCGTCAATCGCCGCGTCGCCATGCTTCTTGGCGTCAACACTGCTACCGTCGGAAACTTCCTCAAAATGGCCGTCTTTGGCACAAAAGTCGGCACCTACCGTCAGTACAACGACGAGTACGACATCACCGTGCGCCTGCCGCTGGCCGACAGGATTGATATCGACGACCTGTATCGCCTCAGGATTCCAAACCTGTCCGGGAACTCCGTGCCGGTCAGCTCGCTCGGTCGATTCGAGTACCAGGGCGGATTCGGCACCATCAACCGCATTAATCAGAAACGCGTCGTAACCCTCACGGCCGATGCCGAAGGCCGACTCAGTTCCGAAGTGCTAAAAGACGTTCAGAAACGCCTGCAAAAATTCGAGCTGCCCGCCGGCTGCGAAATCGGATATGCCGGCGAAAAAGAAACAGAGGACGAGTCTCGCGCCTTCCTCGGCAAGGCCTTTTCCATCGCCATTCTACTCATCACCCTCGTGCTGGTAATCCAGTTTAACTCACTTAAGGTGCCGTTCATCATAATGACCACAGTGATTCTCTCCCTCATTGGCGCGCTGACAGGATTACTGATCTGCGGCTTGCCCTTCGGCATCATCATGACGGGCATCGGCGTTATTAGCCTTGCCGGAGTGGTAGTGAACAATGCCATCGTGCTGCTCGCCTATACACGGCAGTTGCAGCGGCGGGGGATGGATCTCGTCTCCGCCGCGGCAGAGGCCGGCGTCACGCGTCTGCGGCCTGTGCTCCTGACCGCAACGACTACGATCATCGGCCTCATCCCCATGGCCATCGGCATCTCCTATGACTTCCACAGCTTTACCTGGGCCACCAAGAGCGAGTCCAGCCAGTGGTGGCGCAATATGGCGGTTGTTGTCATCTTTGGCCTGGGCTTCGCCACAGTCCTAACGCTAGTGGTGGCTCCCTCGCTCTACGTAATGCTCAGTCGCCTGTCTCTCCGGCTGGGATTCAAAGAGTCATCTGAGGTTTTGGATTTTAGTCCGTCTTCGGCGGATCTCCAGGTTTAATATTGACCCCTGAATAGACTTGGGGCAGGGGGGGAAATCAAATATCAAAAATACCGGCCGGAGGCCGCGTGGCTCGTGTGTCGTATCTTCCTTCGACTGCGCTCAGGGCAGGCTTTTTTCGCTCGGGACGCCGTCCGTCTAACTTGGCCCAAGGCACCGCTATTTATGTGCTTATAAAGCACTTTTTTGTTGATTTTCGTTCGAAATTTGGTATAATACCGAAACTGTTAGCCAGAAGGCTAACGCATACCGCCCTGGGGCGGGAGTTCGTCGCTCGTCACTCGTATATCGTATGTCGAATCGTGTATTGGGAATAAGGGGCATGCATAATTTGAGATTTGAAATTACCAGACAACGGGAGATAGGATATCAGGATAACAGGTAATCAGGACGCAGGATACCAGCAGACCAGGGAATCAGGAAGTATCGGCCTGATAACCCGATACTCTTATAATCACTGCCGGGTAATCAGATGCCCTGATGCTCACCTTTTTATGCAAAACAAAGCCAAAGTTAAAATAGGTAAAATGAACGTAAGCGTACCAATA
>CAYGBH010000283.1:0-5759 GCA_964348055.1 uncultured Pirellulales bacterium | reverse complement strand
CCTTGTCTCCTGGCTTCTCGATAGATTCTTTCGGCCTCTTTGCGCTCGCGGATAATGCCGCGGATTCGGCGCTCACCGATTACCATAATAAACTCATTGACGGCTGCGTTTTGGGGCAGCGGGAATACGTACACGGCTTCTATTTTTTCATCATAGGGGTTGTGGAATTGCTGGGTGACCTGCACCGTGGCTATATAGCCGCTGATTTGTCCCTTCACATCGGTATGCTTGAGCGGTAGCGGTATTTCCTTATCTTCTTTCGGCAGCTTGGCCAGCATAGCGCCGCAGCCCGGAGTATCTTCGTCAGTGGGGATCGCCTGCATCTCGGGCCGAGCGATTACCCATATCTCGTCTTCTGAGACACTAAGCAATTCAGCCGGTATTCGGCTGCGTGTCAAGCTCTCCTTATCCTCATCATAATATACACCTGATTTCTCTCGTGCTCCTAATAACTGAAAAGGGCGGCCTGCCTCTCTTCTAAGCGTAACCGAGGAAGGCGGGCCTTCTGGCCCTGTATATTGCCCACCGAATCCCCCCATACCACCGTAGTCTCTGCCCCTTATGCTGCTGCTCCTGTCAATTCCGCCGCCATATCCACCGATGCCACCCATGCCATACTTACTGCTCGTATCCTTTTTGTAATAGAAAGCATCCCCCGATGGTTTCTTGCCCAACACTGGCACTTGGCCCGTAGCGTCTCCAGGTTTGCGTATCTCCTTTCTCCCAGAAAACGCAACAAATGTATCAGTGGATGGGCTTGGGACTTCATGGGATTTCAGAGAGGTGGGAGGTTCTTTCTGAGGTGAATCCGTCTGCAGTTCCAACTGTGTGTGGAGGCGGCTCTTATCTTCTGAGGTTACCAATTCTTGCGGTATCGTGAATGTCTCAGCTGGCGGTGCAGGTGAAAGCTGTCTTTCAAGGTTTTCCCTCTGACGTATTGACTGTTCTGATAACTGTCTGGAGTATTGGCGGGTTTTGTTTAGAGAGGGTACAAGTAGTCCTAATAACAAAATTACTACACCAATAATGATAGCCAGCTTAATATACACTCTCTTAATACTCATTTTCTATCTCCTCTTTTTAGGTCTATTTTTACAGGTATTTCTTTAACATCTTCCATCTGAGGATGAGGTAATTGGCGAAAGGATGGTGGAGGTGGAAGCTTTTTTACATAGTCTTTTATCTCTGATAACTCTCTGGATAATTGTCTGGTTTTGTGTAGAGAGAGTACAGGTAGCCCCAATAACAATATTACTACACCAATAATGATAGACAGCTCAGGAAACACTCTCTTAACTTTCATTTTCTATCTCCTCTTTTTAGGTCTATATTTGCAGGTATTTCTTTGCCATCTGCGTCAGCGGCGACAGTAAGGTTGAGTTCATATTCAGGCTCGATGTCGCCGGTAATCTGCAGATGAATAGTAGCAACTCGAGTGCGTCCTTTGGGCAATTCGCGGCCGGTATTGAAGGCGGCGATAATGATACGGTTATTGGCCAAGGCGGCAGGGTCGTAATAAGGTGCTTCTTTGAATGCTTTGTGCTGACCGCTTTCTACGCCGACGATTTTGATTTGTCCGGCGGTGGCTTTGAGCTCGAACTGATAAGCAGCGAGAGGCCGGTTGCCGGAATCGAGATAAATGTGTAAAGGGGCAAAACGGACCTTCGGCCTGATGAAGCCACCGGCCTGTCCGGCCTCTGTGTATAGAAGGGCGATCGCCAGGCTTAAAGTAAACAGGCTTATGAGCATACACTTTTTCATCATAAAACTCCTTTATCCAGTCGGACGGCGGATAAAGCGACCAGATCGACATCATCACTGTTCACAACGCCGTCGCCGTTAATGTCCCATCCCTGCTTTCGCAGGGACGAGTTTGTCTCTGTACGGTCGGCGGACTCTACATGGCGAGCTAATTTGAAGGCATCGAGGATGTCCACCCGGCCATTCCGGTCAATATCGGCCCGGGCTTGTGCAATGACAGAGCTGACAACCGCTGGAGTGGGTTTCCGAGCGGTGTATGAGGTGCTTCTTCTTGGCGCATCTTGAGCGGTTTCTCTTGCCATTTTTGTGGTGGGTTCCCTCGCAATGTTGAATATGAAGGCAAAGATAACGACAGCCGCGGCGGCGGCAATCGAGGCAGCCCAGCGGAACCGGCGGCGTGTTTTGTACCGGCGACTAAAGTGCTGATGGGCTTGGTCCAAAACAGCTCTGTCAACCTCGGGTGGAACAGATACAGCAGGTCTGTAAATACTCTTTAAATCTTCGCGAAATTTCTCGGAAATGCTGAACTGTGGTTCGTTATTCGGATTGTTATCTTTATTGTTCACGAATGTAATCCTGTTTTATAAATTCTGTCCCTATTACAATTGCATTGACTTAATGGCGTTTTCGAGTTTGCTGCGGTCCTTATCAAACTCCTGTAATGGGCCCCATGCTTCGAAGACATATATATTCCGTTTGGTAGTTGCCAGGCCAACAATATAACCGTGGTGTTTTGTGCCGATTTGTTTGCTTCCAGCGAAAATGACTGCATCGTTTTTGTTTTTTATTTTCAGTTCAAGATTCTTGTCGATGTGAATCACTTTCTGCTCGACAAGAACACGCCGCACCAGGGATGCCCAAAATTTGACGCTGCCGCCTGTGTAGTTTTTCTCTTTATGTAAATGAATCATGACGCCATCGGCTGACATAGCTCGAGTGCGATTTTTATCTTGGTAATATTTAATATAGCCGTCAGGTAAGGTAAAAACTGACTTGGGTGGGAAGAATTTGCTTTGATAAGTTTGTGTTTTTACAGGTTGTGTAAGTTCGCAGCCAAGTCTGTGTACCCAATGAAACGGAGTGCCGGTTGTAATATCATCTTGTGGAAGTGGTGAGTTAAAATGAATAGTAAGGGTGCTGAAAGCAACTTTGTTCTGGAGGTAGGTGATTTTACCTTTGAGCAATTCGATTGTTTCGGTGATTCGCTCCAACTCCTTTTCAATCTTCAATGCTTCCTCAACCTTTTCAGCTCGGTCGAGCAGTTTTATAAGTCTTTCTCTGACCTGCTCGGCATTTCGCAGGCGGATATTTAAATCACGCATTTCTTCCGTAACGTCCGTGCCTTTTATGTCCTTTAGTGTTACCTCGCCGAACTTTTCAACTTCAGCTATGGCATCCTGTAATTTGTCGGCGGGTACTTTCAAAGTTATTGAGTTACTGCTCATTTCCTGCATGTAACCGCCCATATTAGTAACTATTGTTTTTATTTGGTTCAGCGAGTCAGAAATTCGCTCGACGACTACGTTAATAACGGCGTTATAAACGACATGCCGCTGGATTTGTGCAGGATCTATTTCAGGTTTTTGTGCTGGTTGAACAGCCTGAAAGTCTGTTCCACGATTGCTTATATCAGCAAATACTGCTTGCCCGTGTCTACCACGTGCAAGTTTGCCTACGATACCTTCTTCGAACGAGTATTGTTCTGTCGCACTTTGCATTTTGGTGGTTGAGCGGCAAAACAGAAGCAAAATGCACACAATAAGAATACTAACTGATGTGATAACAAGGAAAAGAGGCATATTAAGGCGCCTCTTTCGAGGTTCTGAAGATATGTGAGATGAGGTTTTAGAGGTTTTATCTGAATGTTTGTCTTTATTAATCATAATTACAGCTCCAGTATGTTAAGCGCATGGGCCGACTCAAAAGTTCACAGTTTCTGGAATTTTTTGTTCTTGAAGCAGTATTCTTGCTCATTCAAGGAAATAATCCCTGGTTCGGCGGTCTTGCCGAAGTCTATGCAAGGCGTTGTGCAGCCTTGACTTAACGGTGCCGGGAGGGATGTTCAGAGCACCGGCAATTTCTTCCATCCTCATATCGTCAACAAACCTCATCAGCAGGATTTCACGCTGCTCGGCGGGCAATCCCCCCAGGACGGCCGTGAGTTCGGCCCGCACATCAGGCGTGTCTTCTGATGCGGACGCTGCTATTTCTCTCAACACTTCATCAGCAGGTACATGAGGCCGGCTTCTGCGGCGGATTGTCAGCGAGATATGTTTGACCACCGGATAAAGAAAAGTGGTCATACTGGCGGTGAGTTGAAAGCCGGGGAACTTTTTCAGCAGGTAGGCGAAGGTCTCCTGCAGAGCATCAAGGGCATCCTCTCGATTTCCGGTAAATCGCCAGGCCAGATGGTAAACCCAGTCGCGATATCGGTAGTAAAGGGTCTCAAAGGCTTCCGCATCGCCTTTGTTTGCCAACTCAATCAGTTTCTCGTCAGATTCCATAGAATCCCGCATGCCCAAAAACAACGAGCATTTTCCTTAACACAGCTTAGCTCTTCGCGATGGCCTTGTCAATTTGGAAATCGTAATCCGGGGCGTCAACGGAACGTGACGATTGCGTCCGAGTGCAACTCAAATTGAGAATGGCTGTTCAGCTTGACTGTGCTGATAATGTCTTAATGTATTTGTTACCAAGGCGATAAATCCTGCTTTGTAGCAAAGAAAAGGGGAAATGTATAATTTTTGCGAATTTTTCGTGCTTAATGCCACAAAAAGCGGTTTTCTGTGCTGCAAAAACATTTGGTTATTTTGATGTAATTCCCACGTTCACATCTCATTGGGGGCTGTCATAGGCCTGCTCTTTTGGCCATTATCGGAGTTTGTCCGTAAACCTGCAGATTTTTGCTTTTTGTGGAACTATGGACTTGACAACAACGCGATCGAGAAGGTATAATAATGGTTAATTTAAAGTTAGTGCCCTCAAGGAGGGGGTGCTCCCGAGCTTCCACGAGAGGGGTATACCATCGTGGCATCAATCATAAGGAGAGGTGTTTTTTTTGACGTTAGAGTACTACTTTGGGGCTATAACTTTCGATGTATCCGGTTAGATGTAACTACCTGGTGACAAGGCCTGAGATACGTTGTTTGGTATATGCAGCATCGGGCAAAATACCACTATGCTTCGTTTGGATTTTGGCCGTTCTGCTCTTGATATCCGGGGGAATAACCTACCGTGTTCTGGCATCTCGCTTGAAGCTTATTATCGATACTCCCATCAAGCTGCCTGTTCCCTTGAGTGCTTTTCCGGCACAAATCGGCAATTGGGTAGGCAGGGATTTGTCCGTTCCCAGCACTACTAAGGAATATATGGAGAAGCACTTTGCGGATGATTATTTCAGTCGACGATATATTGATGCTGCAACTGAGGCTTGGGCGGATGTTTATGTCGTATATTGCTCATCCCAACCTGGGGGTATACTGGGTCATCGGCCTCGGGTGTGCTATCCTGCACACGGCTGGATCCAGGACGGTACCGAACCATCGAAGTTTATCTCTCGGGCTGGCCGGCGAATACTTTGTCTGATACATCGATTCCACAAGCCGGCTCCAACTCATCAACAAACGGTTGTCTTGAACTTCTACATCTTGAACGGACAGATTACTGCTGACGAGAGCGATTTTTCAGGGCTCCTTGGCCGGAGGCCTAATATTGCCGGCGACCCGGCTCGATACGTTGCACAGATTCAGATAAGCTCGGTGTTGGAGAGTTCCATTCGGACGATAGCAGAGGATATGACAGATTTGGTTCTGGATCATCTCCCAGACGAGAACGGTAAAGTCAGGGCGGTTGAGTATAGCAGCGTTGTAGACAATGTTGTGAAATAAACCGGCCCCTTACCGCCGAAAAGCGGTAACGGGGAATAATACCATAAGTGGAGCTATTACAGGATGTTGCATTGATTTTTCAATGCAACCGACGGGGACGAAGTGTAGCTG
>CAYGBH010000282.1:1486-5772 GCA_964348055.1 uncultured Pirellulales bacterium | reverse complement strand
CACATTGGGTATTCAGAAGGGGGAGCCCTGACTATGGACGGTGGAACCCTTGATATTAGCGCGGATGACCTGCTAATGGGCAAGAACGGTAACACCGGGACACTTAACATGAACGGCGGCACCATCACTGTTGCTCGTGACCTCGAGGTGGCCGGTGGCAATCCGGGCTTCCTCAATATGACCGGTGGTACGATTATCGTTGGGGATGATTTCGAGATTCCAGAGTCGGAGGGCGATGGAGTTTCAATAGCTGAAGTGCATCTGGATGGTGGATCTATCATTATAGGTGGTGACTTACATATGTTTGACCAAGGCTCGTTAAACATCACAGCGGGGACGCTGATAATGAACGCCGACGTACTATCAGCCGTTCAGGGATATATCGACAACGGCTTGATTACCTTCTATGGCGGCAACGGCACTGCGCAGTTGGATTATGACGTCACGAATCAAGGCCAAACCACGTTGAAGGGTGTTCACAAGCTTGAACCAAATCCGATTGACGGTGGATTAGCGGCACCCGGCGCGCTCGAGTTGAGCTGGACTTTGCCTGACCCGTGTGTGCCGGGCCAGCCGGTACTCGTTGACGTTTATTTTACTGACGACTTGCAATTGCTGGAATGGTTTACCGACCCTGCAGCCATCCAGGTTGTCAGCAAGCAGAACGTGACTTCCGTTGTCTTGCAAACCCAACCCAAAACATGGTACTATTGGGCCGTCGATACTTATGTCGGCGACCCCAATGATCCGATTTTTGGTCCTATTTTTAGTTTTGTTGCAGATAATGCGCCTCCCACAGTGGAAGCCGGCGCCGATGTAGTGACCTGGCTGGCCAACGGTGTCAGGAGCGGCAATCTGGATGCAACCGTCACCGATGACGACGCTTATACGGTGCAGTGGACGGTAGTTAGTGAGCCAAGTGCAGGGGCTGCTGTTATAGAGACAGCCACTTCCGAGGATACGGTGGTTATACTGTCAGCCGTGGGCGAGTATGTCCTGCAGCTGGAGGCCTTTGATGGTGAATACACCGGTTCGGACACGGTAACGATCAACGTGTATAACGACAGTTGCCAGGCAGCCCAGTCACTGCCGGACTATGTACCCTTGGTAGGGGACCTCAATGGGGACTGCAAGGTCGATGATGTCGATATGGCATTGTTGCAGGAAAACTGGCTTCAGGATAATTCACTGACTGATGATTGGTTTAAGGTCGAGTGACTGAGCTCACTATCGACTCAAACTTATCAGGGCGTTTGATACGCGTATCAAACGCCCTGGCTCATATTTTTATATATGGTAAGGATTTCTCTGTAAAAATACGATAAAAACAACTAACAAATCGTTGCATTTATTGCCTAATGCCTTATCCTATGCGGAATTAAACAATTTTTGCAGTTGAAGCACTATGTAATTATTTGACGGAAGGCAGAAAGGGTGTCCATACGCGTTGTTGTTATTATAGGTTCGATGATGGAATTGGCCTTTGTAGCTGGTTTGTCCTCCGCAGAACCTCAAACCAATCGGGCTGAAGATGTCGAGCCTGATAAGGTTGAATGTGCCTCGGCTGCTGCTTTTCATGACAAATGTGCTGGGGTCTTGAAGGAATTCGTCAATGCTCAGGGAATGGTCGACTACAAAACGCTCAGGCGAAAAAGGCTCGATTTGAAAGACCTTCTGGATGAATTTGACAACCTCGACCCAAATGAATATAGCTCCTGGTCCAAGGCCGATAAAACCGCCTTCTGGATCAACGCATATAACATCCAGATGCTGAGGATTATCACCGACAATTATCCTATCAAATCATCGCGCTTCCTGCGCATTTTACCGGGCTGGGGCCCCAAGAGCATCTTGCACATCAAAGGAATATGGACGGATTACAAATTTCTTGTGATGGATGAGGAATTCACGCTTGCCGAGGTTGAGAAGCGGTTCTTCCGCAAAGAGTTTGCAGACCCCAGAATATTCTTTGCTCTGAGCCGGGCCAGTCTGTCCGGTCCGCCCCTGCGCAGAGAGCCGTATTATGGGAAAAAGCTCAGCAAACAGCTGGACGACCAGGTCAAAAGGTTTCTATCCGGCCCGCATGCATTCAGGATAGACAAAGCAAATCAGAAAGTCTATTTATCCGCGTTATTTCAGAAAACCGAGTATGGCCGGGAGTTTATTGAAAAGTATGGAATAGACAGAAAGTTTAAAGACCAGCAGCCGGCTACCCGCGCCGTTTTGAATTTCATCACCAATTATGTTTCTGAGCGTGACGTCTCCTTCCTTGAAGTGGGAAACTACTCCGTTCAGTACATAAGATATGATTGGACGATCAACGATGGTTCGTGATCTATGAACAATGAACGGTGAACTATGAATAATGAACTACAAACTATGAACTGCTAAAAGGATAAATCACAAATGGCAAAAAAATCAATTCGCAGCAATCCTCATTCTGATACCGACAAATACCTTTTCACCAGCGAGTCCGTAACGATGGGCCATCCCGACAAGGTGGCCGACCACATATCCGATGCAATCCTTGATGCGATGCTCGCACAGGACTCGAAAAGCAGGGTCGCTTGTGAAACATTGGTAACAACCGGCTTGGTCGTTGTTGCAGGCGAAATCACAACAAAAGCATATGTTGACATCGCCGGCGTCGTCAGAAAGACAATCAAAAAAATCGGCTACGATGACCCGGCAATAGGTTTCGATGGTGATGACTGCGCTGTAGTTGTTTCAATTGACAGTCAAAGCCCCGACATCTCGCGGGGCGTAACTGAAGGTACCGGCCTGCACAAGGAGCAGGGGGCCGGCGACCAGGGCCTGATGTTCGGCTACGCCTGCCGGGAAACTCCGGCCCTAATGCCGATGCCGATTCAACTTGCACATGCCCTGACAACCCGGCTGGAAAAAATGCGTCAAAGTAAGAAGCTGCCCTGGCTGCGGCCGGACGGAAAAAGTCAGGTAACGGTTGAATATGAAAATAGCAAGCCCAAACGCATTCACACAGTCGTAGTATCCACCCAGCACGCGCCGTCTATTGCTTATAGACAATTGCGAAAACAAATCATCGAAAAAGTAATCCTCCCCGTCCTGCCGAAGCGCCTCGTTGACAAAGGCATCGTGTTTCACGTCAATCCGACCGGCCGATTTGTTGTGGGCGGCCCAAAAGGTGACTGTGGACTGACCGGTAGAAAAATCATTGTTGACACCTACGGCGGAAGAGGCAGCCACGGCGGCGGCTGCTTCAGCGGAAAGGACCCCACAAAAGTCGATAGAACCGCAAGCTATATGGCCAGATACATCGCAAAGAATGTCATTGCCGCCGGCCTCGCAGACGCCTGCGAGCTCCAGTTATCTTATGCCATCGGAGTCGCCGAACCGATTTCTGTTCTTGTTGACACTGAAGGAACCGCAAAAATCAGCGAGCAAAAATTAAGCCAAATTATAAGAGCGCTCTTCCCCCTGACCCCCAAGAAAATGATTGCGCGCTTAAAGCTTGCTCGTCCAATCTACGCACAAACTTCTTATGGTGGGCACTTCGGAAGAAATCTACCAAGCTTCACCTGGGAGAAGACCGATATGGCAGCCAAGCTGCGAAAAGCCGCCGGCCTGTAAGGGCAATCACATAAAATTGATCCGGTAGTTTTAGTCTGAAAACGACATTTTTCTGATTTTCCAGGATTTTCTGTAAGTTTTCCCACCTTCTCCAGACTAATATTGTAGTCATGGCAGAAAGCGTTGATGATGAAGTCCTGGTCAAACAATACAACCAGGGTGACCAGGCTGAAGACCTTGATAGCATCAAACCGCCCTTCGGGCGGGCTGCTTTTGACAGAATTGTCGAGGAATATTCCGCTGATATTGCGGTACTTGCCAACCGATTACTCGGCTGGCCCGGCGATGTCGAAGATGTGATGCAGGACGTTTTCCTTGCTGCTTTTGTTGGCCTGAAAAAGTTTCGCTTTGAATGCAGCTTAAAAACCTGGCTCTTTACCATAACCATAAATAAATGCCGCAGCTATCGATACAGGCGTATGCTTCGGCTAAAGATATTTTCAAAAGCAGCTGACAGAGTGACCCGTGCTCCACACCATGCCGCTGACAGCCCGCTAATGGACAGCGAGACTTTCAATCGTGTCCGTCGTGCTGTGACGACTTTGCCCGTTAAGTATCGTGAGCCGGTAGTGCTGAGGTATCTGCAGGAGCTTTCAATAGACCAAATCAGCCGAATCCTCGGCATATCCGAAAACACTGTGCAGGTCAGATTGAACCGCGCCAGAAAACGCCTAAGG
>CAYGBH010000282.1:0-1386 GCA_964348055.1 uncultured Pirellulales bacterium | reverse complement strand
GCGCCAGAAATAGATGTATCACAAATATAGCTGTCACCGCCACTGCAACTGCTGTCGTCCTAATCGCCCTTGGTATCTGGGGCCTTACAACCAATTTTAGCAAAACCCAGACAAAGCAATCACAGGCAATGAGTGATGCTTCATTAACACAGCAACGCCTTGATGAACTGCAGGCTCAGCTCGCAAGTATACCTGACCCAATCGAAGAAATTCAAAAGCAGGTGGACAAAACGGCATTTATTCTGGTTTGCCAGGCCGACCGGATGTACCACGAGTTTGACTTAAAAGCTTCTGCAATCCAGACATACAAGCGGGTCATCGAGCGCTTCGGCCAAACACAATGGGCTGAAGTGGCCCGAAACAGATTGGCGGAAATCAAAAACAATCGAAATAAAAAAGGTTCAAAAGGAGATTTATTATGGAAACCGCAAAGCGTACCCTTATCCTGCTAAGTTTGGTCATTTTAACAGCAGGTTCAGCACAGTCAGATGAAAAGCCGGCAACAGAAGAAGTCCCAAGAGTATACACTGAAAGCTGTCTGGTTAAAGTGGCTGCAAACCCAGCTATTCTGCCGGATACGTTTAAGACTATCGAATTTCTGTTGCAGAGCAGCGGTGTTAGTGGCAAAGCTGCCAGGGAAATAATCGGCACCCCACTTAATATCTCCCCTCAGAAACTTTATAGTCTTAACACCCAGCTTCTTTCAACTCCTTCTCCAGACATAGCTGTTCTTCGCGTGCAAGTCAACCTTGCTGAAGAGGCCAACGCTAAAGCAAACAAATTCATGAACTCTCTTATAAACAATCTGAGAAAAACGCTGGATAAAGCATGTTTTGATTATACTTATCAGCTTAAAAATGAGTTTGAGGAGGCTGAGGGTAGGCAAAAGGAGGCCCAATTTCAACTTTCAAAGATGATGGAGCAAGCCAGGGAAATAGAACCGGCCCCACCAATAAAACAGGACCCTGCTGACCTGGCAGTATACGAACAATTAGACAGGGTTGTTGACCTTTCACAATTGTCGCCAACAATGCCTTTTAGTGAAGCAATAGAAATACTAAAGAATTCTGTTGACCCGCCGTTAAACATAGTTGTGCTCTGGCGGGAGCTGCTCGACAATGCTGAGATAGAGCGTGGCACTGAAATAAATATGGATGGGATGCATCAAGTTCGGCTCGGTATGGCATTGGAACTTCTGTTAAAAGCAGTTGCCGGTAATTCTGCCGATCTTGTTTACGTAGTTAATGATGGAGTAATAACGATAACGACTATAGACTCACTTTCAAGCTGGATGGAAACACGGGTTTATGACATTCCCGGCTTTTTTCATCCTGCCGGTGACGCTGATAATCTGGTCGAGCTTATTCAGGATACCATTGAGCCGGA
>CAYGBH010000281.1:0-5776 GCA_964348055.1 uncultured Pirellulales bacterium | reverse complement strand
GAGCTTCCCATCGGCCGCCGAGCGTGTACTCGCCCCACCGGTACTTCGGACAGTATTTTGTTCCGCGCCATGGGTGGCTCGGTTCGTTTCGATGTGGCCAGCGCTCGTCCGCGATGGGTCTCTCCCATGCGGCCTCCCTGTCACGATGGCGTGACGGTAGCCAACGGTCTGCTTTACTGGTGGCCATTTGCCTGTGACTGCCAGCTGACACTCAACGGCCTGACTTGCGTTGGTCCGGCTGGCGAATTTGACTTTAGCCCAAGTGTGATTGAATCGCAACGTCGGGAGAAAGGCGCCAGGAATTTGACTAAGGTCGCGAGCCTACCCGAATCGCCGGCCGACTGGCCCACCTTCAGGGCAAACAACCAGCGAACAACGACTACCTCCGCGGTCGTCCCCAAGACCGGTCGTCTGCTTTGGCGAACGAAGCCATCTGCTCCGGCATGTGTTCGGCTTACAGCTCCCGTAGCCCTCGGCGGTCTTGTCCTGCTGGCCGGTTCGGACGGAGTTGTCCGAGCCCTGGACGCCGACACCGGGCGCGAGCGATGGAAAGCCTTCACCGGCGGTGAGATTCGCATCCCGCCGACCATCTGGAAGGGCCGGGCGCTGGTCGGCTCCGGCGATGGCTGGGTGTACGCCTTCGAGGCCGCTAGTGGTCGGCTCCTTTGGCGCTTCCGGGCCGCACCGGCCGAACGCAGGATCCCCGTCTACGGCAAATTGCTCTCCACTTGGCCCGCGGCAAGCGGCGTTCTCGTAGAAGACGCAACCGCATATGTAGCCGCCGGTCTTGTGAACTACGACGGGACCTACGTGTACGCGCTCGACCCGGTTACCGGAAATGTTCAATGGTGCAACGATACATCCGGACATTTGGATCCCAAGGCCAACACTGGCGTTAGTGTGCAGGGGCACCTGTTGCTCTACCAGGATAAGCTCTATCTTGCCGGTGGTAACGCCGTTTCACCTGCCGTCTACAACATCGGTGATGGAAGGTGCCTCAACAGCCCGGCACCTCTGGCCCGCTGTGAGTCAAGCAGTCCGCGGGGTTGGGAGCTTTTCCTGGCTGGCCATCAAGTCATCGCCTGTGGACCTCCATTCTACTCACCTCCAGATGTCACCGTGTACGACCACACCGTTACCAAGAAAATGCTGCACGCCTCTACCGGACAGCGAGACATTGTCTGGCTGGACAACAGCAAGTTGCTTTGCTACGAGTCGCTCGACAAGGACACGCTGAGCCGATGCGTCACCGACGAAAAGATCCCCAGGCATATCACACAGGCGTGGGGAGAATTTAAGGTCTCCGAGAAACCATTATGGCAGCATGGTTGTCCTGGCAGCATTGCTGTTGCGGTAGCAAACAACGCCGTCGTGATCGCTGACGCATCACAAGTCGCCGCCTTGAACCTCACCGATGGCAGAACACTCTGGTCCCAAGCCTTGCCATCGGCCCCGGTCCCATGGGGCCTGGCCATCGACCGCGACGGTCGCATAATAGTCACTCTCGAAGATGGAAAGGTTTTGTGCTTCGGTCTAAGCAGCTAAGTGTGAAAAGACCGTCTTGCTGTCTTTCAGCTGTAAGCGGATATCAAGTCTGCCCTCTTTGAGGGTTCTCACTGTCGGGCCTGCAGAGGACTTTCACCTCGAAGCAGGTGTGCCCTGTCGAGCACCCAAATAAACGGGGCCTATACCGAATCAATGGGCTCCCAAACACTCTTTATCGCGTTTGCGGTCCCCTTCAAGAACCAAATATATTGCCACTTTAATTAACTTTTGGTTCGGGAGCCGATACATACAACCGAATGTCATCAACGTACAATGTACCACTGGCACCATTGCCATCAATCCCAATAGCCAGCTTCGTGACATTCTGCAGGTCAACACCGAGCGATGCAAGGTCGATATTCCACTGCTTCCATTCTACTTTCGCTATGTCACCCGCATCACCGTCATAGACCACCTTGGAGCCGTCGACCTTCACGTACAACTGCCCGGTGCTGCCCTCAGTGCCGTAGAAATACAGCACCAGTGTCGCAGCGCCGGCTTGCGTCCAATTCTGCCCAACAGCAAAAGTGCGTTCGGCCTCTGAATAAGCCGCGGTACCAGTGTTGTCGTAAAACAGTGGCATCGACTGCCTACCGCCGTTAACGATAGTCTGCTCACAGAAAGGAGGCATTTCGTAACCAACGATAGAGCCGTTTGTTGGGACCTGCCATCCGTCTATCCACGTCAGAAATATCCTGTTGCTTGCGGGGTCTTCGGGGTTAAGGTCATTGTAGCGCTCGAAATCATCCACAACAATGTGGTCGGTTGTTGTAAAGTACCAGAGCTCACCTTGCCACACGTTGGGGGTCTCGGCTTCATTGACCTCATCGATTCGCCAGTAGTAAGTCTTACCTAAGTCGAGGGACAAGGGACCATAGCTGGTCTCGATCATGGTAGTAACGGCGGCAGTACCGTCTATCACAGCCTGCTCGTCGGTGCTAAAGTACATATCGTGCAAAGCTGCCTCTCTTCCCGCTCTGAAGCCAAGGATTACATCCACATTCATATCTGTTGCCCCGGAATCTGGTCTGGGTTCTCTTGCACGGATGGGTATGTAGAAGAGGCGAACTTCACTGAGACCATATTGAGGCAGGATGCCTCCCCAGTTGTTGTTAGCCGTGAGCCTGACATACTTTGCTGTTACATCACTCAAATCAACAGTGGTGTTGTGTGCATAGCCGGGTGTACCAGGGGCCCGGGCAAACTCATGAGTCGTACCCAATGTCGTATAGTCGGTGCCGCCGGTCGAATACCCGATGGTAACATCCTTCAAACCTGCACCGATCGTTGGCTCCCAGCTTTCATTAAAGTTCCACACCCACATCTCGTGAAGCTTGTAAACCTTGTCGAACTCGTATTCGATCCAGGTCGGCTGAGCCCCAATCACGCTGCTCAGCCACATATTGTTTTTTGATTCGTCGCTGTGCAATAAACCACTCTCATCCAGTCCCGAACCGTTCACGGTATTTTCGGGTCCTTCATTTACGTTGCTGCTGGAAGCTGTAGCGGTAATATTCTCAACCGGATAGACAAATGGCTCGGCTGTGAAGCTCCAAATACCGCCTTTGAACACTGTAAAGTCAGGCGGTGCATTCACTTCATCTATGCGCCAGTAGTAGGTCTGGCCAAACTGGAGAAGTTCATCAGGACTATAGCTGTTAGCATCCTGGTTTTGACCTACCAGCACGTCGAGCGGATTAGTTCTATCAGCGTCGTTAACATCGTCGAAATTAGTACCGAAGTATACATCATGTTTGTCGGCATACTTGCCCGGTGTCCAGCTGAGAGTCACGTCGTGACGTATATCCTCGGCTTTGTCTGCGGGATCAGGACTCACAGCAGTCCCAAACACTCCTGTGTACAACAGTTGGACTTCGCCCGCGGTTAAGGCCAAGTCGTAAACTCGGATGTCGTCCATCATGCCTATGAAGTCGTTTGCGTGCCCGGCTCCAACACCGAATCTCAACTGAGAACCCGGCACATTGACCAGGGTACTGTCGACACCACTTTTCGATGCGGCCAATATACCGTCAAGGTAGATGCTGATGACCCCGTTAACCTCATCCTTAACAAAGACCCAATGGTGCCACCCTTCGATGGTCGTGTGGTCGACCCCGTCAAGATCCCAGCGCAGCTGGTCGTTACTGCTGTTGCCTGCCCGCCACAGAACATCTCCATTGCTTGCCACCACAGCAGCATTCACTCGGACATCGCCTGATCCTGTTCCAAAAACCCAGTTATTGGAGCCTGGCCTACTGGCATCTTTTAACCAGACCGATACTGTAATGCCCGTGCTGATTGTACTCAATGCATCGATTGGCACTTCAATGTCGGTGTTGTCGTTGAAGATAAGCGAGCCCCCGAACTGTCCGTCGCCGGGATTCCAGACTCCTAAGTTTCCGGGACCGTCCACCACCGCATCCCGACCATACTTGGAATTATCACGCGCCGTGCCGCCTTCTGTTTCATCAAGCTTGTACCAGATCACCAAGTGTGGATCGTCAGCCGGATTTGCCGTTATGCCAGCCCAGGCCGCCTTCAAACACATTATTACACTAAAAAAAACCATACACCTCAACCAATTAAACAGCATAACTATCTCCTTAACACCCAAGCCAAGAGTAATCGAAATTTTCTTTGCATGATAATCCTACTTTTAAAAAGTGAAGATAATTTAGGTTTCGGCCGCAGGCTAGAATTCCGACCATTCGGGATCATTTTCAACAAGCACTGAAAACAGAATACAGGAAACAAAGGATAGATAATCTGACATCTGACATTTGACTTCTGACTTTTTGTTTTGTGCCTGCCCCGTTAGAAATTTTTCCCTTTTTGGTGCTGCTTGTTCTCCGCAGGATGGCCAAGCCCAATGGCCAAGCCCAGTGGCATCGGTTTTGCCCCTTTTGAAACTTCTAACGGGGTCTACCCAGGACAATCATTCACGACTTTACGTTAACCTCCTTCCTTTTCGACTCCGGCCGGCCTTCGCCGGACGAGTAAAAGCCAAATCCGTTCTCCATAGTAGTCCTACTACGGAGGATAAATATGAACTGTTAATTGAAATGTAACAATCTTCATTCTGCAGCACAAAGTCCGTGTACAGCTTTGTGCCTCGCATAATGACTCCTCCTTTATCGCAAAACTGTAAGAATTCGACAAGTTACAAAAACATAATCCACAGTTCTCACTAACCACATTTATACCAGATTAGCTGGCTTCTCTTCAAGAAAAAACTTCCACAAAATTATACATCCGCTGATCCTGCAAGATTATGCGAAAACACTTAATTTTTTTATTCCTTCATCACCATACCCAAGCCGAGCAGCAAAGTCGCGAATGGTTAAAAGCGAGCCGGTTTTTGGATTTTCCCTACAAGTAGACCTGTAAGTGAACATGTGTGGTTAATGTAAGCCTTTATGTTTGTTGAATTTATGACCATATAGCATTGGTCTGTCAAACCGATGGCCCATCTTCATTTGGTTTATGGCATTAATAGAGAATGTTTAAGAACACATTGAAAGCGAGTCGATTCGCTACGATTCGGAAGCACGACCTCTCACGTTTAAAATATCATCTCCACTAATAAGTACTTGATCTTACAAGCTTTATCCGCGTTTTTGAGACGTCAATACAGATTCAATACTAGTTACATGTACGTCGAATAGATGCTATAAATATAGTTCGCTACCGTAGCGCTGCCAAACGGATGCGGCGCACCAGCAGACCAAACCTAAACAGAGGCCGCTCATCCAGGACTACCTGCCTCGCACCGAATCCCAGGATTGCTCTCAAAGACCTAGGCAGGTCACCGTTATCCTCGTATGCCGCTGGTAAAACATCTTCAATTCTACCTTCGTGATAAATGTTGAGGCTCTCAATGGTACTAGCCTCCGGCATCACCACCGGCTGCGCCCGCCGATTGCCAACTATTGTTGTGCTGGCGAATACATCCGCATAGCCCACCGTTTGCTGCGCAACCGGCGTGTAGGTCGCATAGATGCTGTAAATATAGTTCGCCACCGTGGCGCTGCCAAATGGATCCGGCATCCCACCTGACCAGGTCTGAGATGAAGACGCACGACCTGGTGTGCCCGTCGTATAACGGATACCTGGATTGTTCTCAAAGACCCAGGCAAGCCATATCGTCTGACCGGAAGAGACATTAACCGGACTTATCAGGTCAATTGTCTGCCAGCCCGCACCGGCGTTGATTGCTGTCGAGGCCGTTACC
>CAYGBH010000280.1:0-5779 GCA_964348055.1 uncultured Pirellulales bacterium | reverse complement strand
CCATCGTTGGCAGGTTCAAAGATTCTAACTGTGTTTTTGCCTGCCTGCTTGGCTGTGTACAAAGCTTGGTCAGACCGGCTTGTAATATCCTCAGGGTTGGTATCAGCGTCATATTGACCAAGGCCTATACTAATAGATAGTGCTATCTGCTCTTTGTTCCAGGTCGTAGGAGAATTCGCAACCGCGCCAACCATACGCTGAGCAACAACACTGGCATCGCTGAGCAAAGTATTAGGCAGAATGACTGCGAACTCATCGCCGCCGTACCGTGCTGCTGTGTCGATTTGCCGGATGCATTCCTTTATTCTTCTGCTAATTTCCCTAATGACTTTGTCACCGGCACGGTGGCCGTAGGCGTCATTTATCTTCTTGAGATTGTCAACGTCCACCATAATCAGCGAGATTTGCCCGCCATACCGGCGTGACCGCCATAGCTCTTTCTCCAAGATTTCGTAAAACGTCTTGTGATTCACAAGGCCGGTCAGGCCATCCGTTGTGGCCTGGCGTTGTATCTTCTCGAACAGCTTTATGTTGCCGATCGACGCACCGACCAACTGGCCAAATAGCTCTATCAGCGCAATATCCCCAGAATTAAAGCAGTCGCCCTCTTTCTTATCCGCCAAATTGAGTACGCCAACTACCCTGTCCTGGCAAATAAGAGGAACAATAGCACAATTGTTGGTCCTATAATTTTCAGCAAAGCCCCGTTGTGATTTTTTAATTAGAGGCTTTTTATGAGTGTTTATATCCCCTACCAATATCAGCTCTTTGCTTCTTACAGCCATAATCATAAGGGACGGCTGGCTTTGATTCAGCGAGACTATCTTGTTTATGAGAAACGGATGATTGTGCTTGTGCAGGTGTAAAATATTGTTTGTTTCGTCAAGTATATAAAGCGAAGCAAACCTTGCGCGAACTAAATTGGGGATGTTTTTAATGCAAACATCAGCTATTCGCTCAATATCGAGACAGTTAATCTGCCGAGCCAAAGGAGTTACCTGCTCGAGCAGTGAAATGCTGCTGTCATGATTATTATCAGTACTTTCAGGACTTTTATTGCTTCGATGCATATTTGAAAAGCGATACAGCTTTGCCCTATTCATGCAATTCCAGGTATTACTATGTGTCCACCTACCCCTGTATCGGATATTTTCGCAGGGGCATTTGGGAAAAAGCATCAGCTAAATACCGGGATGAACCCGAGCTTTTGTGCCAACAGGCGGTCAATGGCGCTGAACAAAAGAACCTGGACAGTCTGGAACAAACGAGAGATTGCCACCTCTTTTTGGAACTATAGGCATCCAGAAAAGTGCCGCCAAGAGCACAAAAACCTGGGGAGTCTTGAATAAACAAGGGATTGCCATCTCGTTTTTGAACCATAGACACCAGGCAAAGTGCCGCCGAGAGCAAAAAATGGCAAATTTTTTTAAAAAAAACAAAAAAAAGTTGACATCCGATAAAGGTAGTTTTACATTTTGCAAAATATAAAATACTTTGCGATTGATAACAGCAGGATGTAACTGTCCATGATTCGGCACAAGTTATTAACAAACTACCTTAAAAAACCCACCCTTTCGCCAAGCTCAGCACATTCTACGATCACGTTCAACTCGGCTGTGAGCAACCTGCGTCGCAGAGCCCAGATGTCCAGAATAAGAGATTCCCGTCGTAGCGGATACCGCGAATCGGCGCTGGGAATGAAGTTTTGTGTCCTGAGAGGTTTACTTAATTTTCTGAAGTTTTAATTATCGGATTTCCAATGAGTTCATAACTGAGAGTTTTTAGTGATGCGGCCGGAAGTTAAAAATGACACCCTGCAAATACCCGCCAAGCTCTATCGAATTGGTGAGTTAGTCAACTATACCCCCTTTTCACGACAGACTATTCATAACTACACGATAATGGGGCTCATTCGCGAGGCAAAATGGACTGAGGGTGGACACCGACTTTACGATGAGTCCGTATTTGAAAGACTATCAAAAATCCTGCGGCTTAAGAAAACAAAAACCCTTGTGGAAATAAGAGAGATTCTACGCAAAGAAACTGATTCCTGACAACAGCTGATTAGCTTAAGTGGGATGAAATAATTATCCATGTACTGGAAGTTGGAACTAAGGAACAAAGTAAAGACAAGAACAGTTTCACCTTTTTGAGATTGCTTTAGTGCACCAGTAATGACACGCAGCTTGCTGTAAGGATTCAAGGAATAAACAAAAAGGATCAAGGATGAGAAATTCAGTTTTGTCTTTCACAAATTATCTTTCCTGCTTTTTCTCACCCTTATACCGCGATAATAAATGGTCGCCGACGAGTTTTACCCCTGCGAGGGACCGTCATTTTGCGACTTATCGCAAAATGGGAACCCGAACCCAAAGTAGGGGCAAAGAGTCGCAAAACGGGGGCACAGCCTCGATAGGAAGGATTACGTATGAATCTAACGTCACTGATAACGGATAATATTGCTGAAATACTGGTTAAGATAATCGAGTTCACAGAGACTCGCCAAAAAATCCTTACCCAAAACATAACCAACATCCACGATCCCGGCTTTGTACCTAAGGACCTGGCTGTGGATGAGTTTTCCAACTCGCTAAACAATGCAATCGACGAGCATATTCGAAATCAGCGGCTTGTACTGCGTGATACCGAAAATGTCAAATTCGGCGTCAGCGGCAGCTTCGAGGTTAAACCGCTGGTCGATGAATGCGGCAAAGAGCTTCTCGAAGAAAGTCGAGATGAATATCTCGAGCTGCAGATAAACAAGCTTTCGGAGAATTCGCTTAACCAAAGGGTGGCAGCAGAATTGCTGAGGCAAAAGCAAAGGCCTGTTTCAATTGACTGTTGATTATTGATTCGGCTCCTGTTGCTTCTTTTCGCGAAGCAAAACTGCGGGGGCGGATCCGTTATATTAATTCCTGCGATCGAGAGAATAAATGGGGAACGAAGCGCTGTACCTGCAACAACTGATGGAAAGCCATAGATGGCCGGCGAATGTTTTAGCGATTACCAGCGGTAAAGGAGGGGTTGGTAAGACCAACATAGCTGCAAATCTTGCAATATGCCTGGCTGCTTCGAGGAAAAAAGTCCTACTTGTCGATGCGGACTTGTCGTTAGGCAACCTCGATGTCGTTATGAACGTCAAGAGCAAATACAATATTTCGCATCTGATTAGCGGCCGAAAAAGTATCAAAGAAATCATTCATATCGGACCTGAGGGTGTGGAAATAATCTGTAGCGGGTCCGGACTTCAGGAACTGGCTCACATCAATGAATTTCAACGCCAGCGACTGCTGAAACAATTGTCCGGGCTCGGGAACGATAGCGAGGTGATGGTAATCGATACCGCAGCGGGCATCTCCAAGTCGGTCATTGCTTTTTGCCTTGCTGCTGACCACGTTATGGTGGTTACAACACCAGAGGCTACAGCCATGACCGACGCCTATGCGATGATTAAGGTGCTCGTTGGAAATAGATTCGCCGGCCGAGTTAGCCTTATCGTGAATATGGCTGAGACAATAGCAGAAGGCAAAAAGACCTATCAGAAGATAGCAGACGTTGCAAAGCGATTTTTGAATGCCTACGTGTATGACGCCGGTGTATTGCTCAGAGACAAGCGACTTAGCTATTCGGTTCGGCTGCGGAAGCCAGTTGTTTTAGCCTACCCTAAATCGCAGATTACTTCGTCGCTGACGGCCTTGGCGGCGAAATTGGGTAATGGTTTGGCGGCCCAGACCGACGATGAGGCATTTTTTAAGAAAGTTATCGACTGGTTCTTCTAAAGTTATCGGCCAAAAGGTCGATAAGGAATTGAGATGGGCGCTGTGCTCGTCTGGATAGAAAGTGGCGCTGTTTATTTATAGGACGTAACTAAGCCAAACGCAATATTTTTACACAGTCATTTGAAATTGAGATTGTCACTCTCGGCCATATCCGCCTATTGCGGGCTGGCGATGATGCGTAATGTCATGCTCGGGCGACGAAGCAATCTGGTAATCGTGCAATAATAAATGTACTGCGCTTGGGCTCTATAAAAATAATCATAGAATTTGGGTTCCCGCGACTCGACTGAGCTCGTCGAAGTCAAAGCGGGGTCCCTTTCATGGAGGAATTCTGTGAAAACTGAGGAAGAACTCAGTATCGACCAGATATGGGGGCAGTTCCACAAAACGCGCGATGACCGGTCCCGCAATCTGCTTCTGGAACATTACAGGAACCTGGTAAGATATTGCGCCGAGCGGTTACACAGCAAACTACCTGACAAGGTTGAACTGGACGACCTTATCAGTGCGGGCTTTTTTGGGCTGAAGGACGCTATAGATGCTTTCGACCCGACCCGAGGCGTAAAGTTTGAGACATACTGCTCGCCACGTATAAGAGGTTCCATTCTTGATGAGCTTCGGAGTATGGATTGGGTGCCACGACTTGTTCGTGCCCGCGCCCACCAGTTGGCGAAGGCTACACATTCGCTCGAGACAAGTCTTGGGCGTAAACCTACCGAACAAGAAATCGCTGAAGAACTGGATCTGGATATGGAGGAGTTTAACAGACTCCAACGGGATGCCAACGCGGCCAGCCAGGTTTCGTTGAACACCAAATACAGCGATGGTGACAGCGAAAAAGATATCCGTGAAATAGATATAATCAAAGATGAAAGGAGCGAGAACCCTGTGATCGAGGCCCAAAAGCGAGACCTTAAAAGTTTGCTTACCAAGGGGCTGACACGGGCTGAACGGCTGATTGTTGTCTTGTATTACTATGAAGAGATGACGATGAAGGAAATCGGCGCAACGCTGGATTTATCCGAATCCCGCGTCTCACAGATGCACTCATCCATCATTGCACGTTTAAAGGCTCAGATGAACACCCGTAAAAAAGAGTTCGCTGTTGAGTAGTCAGTGACTCGTGGCTCGTGTTAGCAAAGTGTAGTTCCACTTCGAAACCTCTTGAGCATAAGTTTGAGCCCTTCGCTCTGCCCGGCATGGGTCATCGTGTCGTGCAGAATCCCCATCCTGCTTTGAAAAACAAAGTTGATTTTTGGCCCCTGTGTGCATATATTAAAGTGGTCTTTCGCAAGGAGAAAGAAAATGAGATTTACAAAAATGCACGGGCTGGGCAATGACTACGTTTATGTCAATTGTTTCGAGGAAAAAATTGAGAACCCTGCAAAATTAGCTCAAATCATCAGCGACCGGCACCGCGGTATCGGGGCCGATGGGTTGATTCTCATAGAGCGGTCTCAAACAGCGGACGTGGGGATGCGGATGTTTAACACCAACGGCTCAGAAGCCGAAATGTGTGGAAACGGCATCCGATGCGTAGCTAAATATACCTATGAACATAAATTAGCCCAGGCTGGTGGGCCATTTTCCTTACCGGGTCAGCCCTTCTACTGCCCTGCTTCATTGAATATAGAAACCGGCAGAGGGGTTTTAACCGTCGGGCTCGTAATCGATGACAACGATAAGGTCCAAAAAGTGTGCGTGAATATGGGACCGCCGGCCCTGGCACCAAAAGACATACCTGTGAAACTGACGGGTGAAAGAGTTATTGAACAACCCGTCGAAATTCTTGGGCAAGAACTGAGGATGACGTGTGTATCGATGGGCAATCCGCATGCGGTATTTTTCTGTAAGGATGTGGAGTTAATCAAACTCGAAAAATTTGGACCCGCTATCGAAAAGCATAGTCTTTTCCCAAACCGGGTCAATGTGCACTTTGTTCAGGTTGATAAGCCGAAAGAATTTACAATGCGGACATGGGAGCGAGGCAGCGGCGTTAC
>CAYGBH010000279.1:0-5787 GCA_964348055.1 uncultured Pirellulales bacterium | reverse complement strand
GTGTGAAATTCCAATCCCTTACCATCTTTGTTCTGGTCTCCGTCAATACCATTTATATTGTTCTGCCGGTGGAAGGGATGACCTTCCCATGCTCCGGCTGAGAACTGCATTGCCCAGCCCTCAAAAAGCATTATTGAAACGTAGATTCCGCGGTCGCGAGCCGCTGACACACGACGGCGTAATCGGTCGAAGTAGGCCGGGTTGAACTTCTGGAGATTGAACTTCGGTTTGCCATCGAGGGCTATACCAGGCCCAGTTCGCGCCCAAGGCTGAGGAGCGGCCGTATGGAGTTTGTTCTCCCTGTTTGCTTTTGTATTCCACGTGACCGGCTCCCACGTCCACATCCGGATGAAGTTGTGGTTCAGTTTTTGCATCCAGTCCAGGTAAGTGGTAAAGTCGAAGCGCGGCGGTGGGTCCTTTGGGCCGATATCGACCAGATTAGACCAGGTATGTGAGCCGGTCAGATAGACAGCCCTGCCACTATCATCTGTAAAATAGCGAGGATTGTCCTTTAGAACCCGTAACGGACCCTGTAACCTTTCCCCTTTTGCATTTGCCTTTGGTTGCACTTCACAGGATGCCTTACGGAAGAAACAAGAATTAGCGATAAGGACAAAGATCAATATACATTTTGAAATCGCCGATGGGGCGTTATGTGCCTTGATAGTTTTTAGACACATATCGATCCTCCTTAACAAATCTGATTAGAAAGTCCGTGAAGATTAAGGTTCATCTACCTTTGCCGTATGGCGACCTTCGGACTTAAGTTTTAGAATCTGCTCTGCCAGTCTTTCGCGAGCAGCAAGGAATTCGTTAGGGTCTTTGGAGAAATTCCACCAGTTTGGGGCGATGGAATCAACGATTTTCTTTACAGCCTTTTTACCTGCAAGTTTTTCGAGAATCACGAAGTACTCATAGTCCTCCATACCGTCTCTGATGTTTTTCATGCGCATACTGGCGATAGGGCCATCGATTCCACAGGGAACCCCAGGATAAAACAGGAATCCGCCCCCATTGTAATGCCTGGGATGTGCAAAGGCCGGATTCGACCAGGGTTCAAGAACCACGGTGACAGTACTCCAATAGAGTAGCCCCGTAATGTCGTACTGGTAGTTAATCCATGTTGGGACGCGGTAGACAGTCAGGCGACGGTCAATGTGCCAGTATGGAGGGTCGAAATCCTTGACCCTTTGGTACTGCGGGTGATATCGAGGAGCGCGCTGCACCAAGGCAGTATAAGACCAGACCTCATCGCCATGGTCGAGTTTGTCCTTGATGGTTTTGCGGTCAATAAAAGACCACAAAGGGCACCATATATCCACGGCTGGGTCGATATCCGGCCAGGAAGGGTCCTGCAGGTACGTCTGTTCTACAACCAGACATTTTAGCTGAGGTACGGCTTCGTGAACAAGCTGGCCGAGGACGAGCACTTGTTCGTAGTTTCCGCGCAGGTTTGGTTCATCCAACATGTACAAATAGGCCCGCTTTTCCCAGCCATTATCTTTCAAATATTTGTAGAAGTCCTTGTAGTACCGCTGTGCCTTTCTCCTGTTCGCGGGGGATATGGTTTTGTAATCGGGCCTAAGGGTTGAACTTGGCAGTCGGGCGAAGCGTGCTCTGGGTATTTCAAAATCGGTTATGTGAAGCTTGGTGATAAACTCCTCCAAGGCCTTATGTCTTTCAGGAATAATCTTCAAAGAGCCATCATCATTGACTTGTGGCAGCAGGTGATGTGGGATTGGCGGATTTATACGATGTTCGGCCATTGCTTGGCAATATCGCATTTCGATTCGTTTGAATCTATCTGAACCGGGCTCTATATTGAAATATCGTGTAATGTTGCGGTAATTCCCAAAATGGTTTCTATGGGTAGGGCCATCGGGAAGCGTAAAGTTCCAAACATTGACAGCTATAGGGATCTGTTCGGAAATTCCTCCTTTTGTCCAAATACGGAATTCTCCACTGTATCTACCAGCGCGGACATTCTTAGGGACATGCACGTCAACCCATATGGTTTGATTTTGACCTTTGAAGACCTCAAATGGCACAGCATACATATCATAGCCACTGGTTGTAACTGGTTCTCCCCATCTCTTGCGGGTTCTGCTCAGAGGTTCAATGGGCTCACCAGTTATGGGATTGATGAATGGAACGAGAGCGTCAGGATATAGCCCCGGGGGCAGTTCCGCCCTGGGAGTGGATATTCTGACTCGGACGTATTCTTCTCTGAAGAGCCTGATGTTACCTTTTCCAATCTTCGAACCGTCTTGTCCAACAAGGTCAGAGACCTCGACTTTAACTACATTAATGTTTTCTTTCGGAGCAGTTACCACGACCTGAAAAGATTCCACTTCATTTGTCGCTGCTTCTATCTTTACCGTGTCAGCCCCATATGTCTTTTGATTCTGGCCTATCCGCTCCATGCTATTCAAGGCTGTCAGTGTTATCTTTTCGCCTGCTGAGGAATGTGCGAATGAGCTAAGAATCAAAAAGAGAAAGATGGTTACAAATGTTCTATTTTTCATCCTAATACTATCGACACCTCTTCAAAACTTCATCCGATATGACTCTAACAGCATCTTCAAGTGCTCTTGTCAGGGAATTGATCGAGATTAAAATCTCATTCAAATGCTATCCCACTGAAAAACTTCGTCCTTCTTGTTATGGAAAGACTTACGTGAACTTGTCACTAATTGTATTATCTTGGCAGCATGAATACCATAGAAAACCTTCTGACAAACCTTCGTACTGTGCTCTATTGCGTCCGCGAGACCTTAGGACACCGGAAACCGTATCTGAGATTGCTCCTGACTCGCATAAGGTTACACAAATCCAGGCAATGGGACTCTGAGCAACGACACTCGAACAAGAAGTTTTCATGTCAGACCAACGGCGTCCTGCCCGGCATAGCTACCGATCTGGTCGGCAAATCGCCAAACTTATACTCAGGGGGGCTAAGGTCGAGCTTTGATGCTTTCATCGCCCAGTCCCACTTCAATGCCCGTCCGGTATAAGCGCTCATCCGCCCTATTATGCACGTCATCGTACTCTCAGCGATGCGCTTACCTTCGTTCAAATGCCTGCCTCGGCGAATTGCTGCAATCTGGTCCGCATGTTGTTTTATCACTGGACTCGGACTCGGCCCATCATATTTGAACGGCTTTGCCCCTTCTATAATGAAATTACCGGAGTCCGTATATGCCTGACCTTTTGTCCCGACTACCCGTCCGTCACTGCGATTGGTAGCTTTGTCAATCTGAGCACCCAGGTATTCAACCCGCACTCCATTAGGATACTCGTACTCGACGGCAAAATGGTCGTAAACATTGCCGTATTCCGGACCGGTCCGCACCTGCCGACCACCCAGACCGACACATTGCACCGGATGTGCCCCCAAAGCCCAGTTCATTCTGTCTAAATTGTGGACGTGCATTTCGACAATGAAGTCACCGCTAAGCCAGGTCAGAAACAGCCACCGACGAAGCTGCCATTCCATATCAGACCAGCCCGGCTGACGTTGCTTGGTCGCCTCCGACCACTGGAGCATTCCCCCTCCGATTCTGACACACTGGCCGGCAACAATGTCACCAATAGCTCCGTTATGAATCCTCTTCATTCCTTCTACCAAATGTGCCATCCGGCGACTCTGCGTACCGGCTACTATCGTCAGGTTTTTCCGTTCGGCCAATTGAGATGACTCGATCACAGAGCGAACACCAACCGGGTCCACTGCGACCGGCTTTTCCATAAACACATGCTTGCCCGCCTCAACAGCTGCGCGTAAATGCCCCGGCCGAAAGTGCGGTGGTTCAGTCAAAATCACCAAATCCAAATCGCAGGCTAAAACCTTCTTGTGAGCATCCCAGCCCACAAAGCAAGTATCTTCAGTAACCTTTACCTTCTCACCCAGCTTCTCTGTAAGTCTCTGGAGAGACCTATCCAGACGGTCCTTGAAAAGGTCCCCCATCGCTACAAGCTCCACGTTCTCTGCCGAGTTCAGGCAGTTTGTCGTATCGTACGTACCCCGTCCGCCACAGCCAATCAGCCCCAGCCGGATTTTATCCGAACCGGCGGCAAACATTCGGCCCGTGCCCGACAATAGAGCTGCTGTTCCTACTGCCCCTGTGCTCTTGATAAAATCTCTCCTGGAGACTGGCTTCATTGTTTGAACTGTTTTGCCCTTCATAAGTCACCCTTTCAATTAATGAAATTCTTTACTGCAAAGCGAAAATATAATCGAATGACCAGATGGTCCCAGTAACAAGGCTATTGTGTATTATGCTTTCAATCGTAAAATGGAAAGAGCTCTTTTATTCTTTCTTTTGAAGGCCGGCGTCCATATTCACAAATCTCGAATGCCTCGACATACTTGACCTTGGTGCCCTTTTCTTCGCCATAGAACTCAATCAATTTATCCCGATACCTCTCGGTGTTTCTATACCTCCTCATGCGGCTGGCAACAAAAGCCTGGCGGCGTTTCTCCCGCTCCTGGGGGTCCTTCGGAATCGGCACCACCCGCTCGAACCCCCCTGTAGCCCACGTGCTTTCAATCTGCGACTCAAGCTGCCATATAGCATCTGCTTTCTTTTTGACAACCTCGTCAATACCAACCACAATATCAGCCTGAAATGGATTGGGTTTCTGAAAACGATCCGCGGAGTAAAGAAACACCGGATTCCTGGTTAGCGGCTCTACGTCGGGACAAAAGTGCGTAACCGTAACCATGAACGCAGCATCCTGTACTAAGACCCCAGTATACCGATGGTCCGGATGATAATCATAGGGCCGATGCGATATCACAATATCTGCCTTCCAGTCTCGAATCAGCCGCACAATCTTTTTGCGGTTCTCGAGTGTAGGCATAATCTCCCCATCATGGATGTCCAACACCTGTGACTCATCTATACCCAATATCTTCGCCGCCTTCTTGACCTCTGCTGTGCGACGCTTCGCCAGCGGCCCGCCAGCCATAGTGGCATGACCGATGTCACCATTCGTTGTAGATACGAATTTAACGTGATGGCCCTTAGCAGCCCACATGGCTGCCGTACCTCCTGCGTCAAGCTCGCAATCGTCAGGGTGCGCTCCAAAAACAATGATGCGCAGTTTTCCATCGTCTGCAGACTCGGCAAAAGCCTGTCCGGACACCTGTACCCGCGTTTTCTGTGCGGGCAGCACAGGTGCGGGCACACAAAGTGCCAGTATCACCATAGTGAAAACCAATTCCTTTAACGTTAGTTGTCTGTCCATCCATCGATTCATTTCCAGATACCTCCACTAAAACCATTACCTTATTTATCTTCTTCTACACGTATAAGATTAAGTTCACATTCGGCTTATTCGTTCAAACATTGACCACGCAGTATCCTGAGCAACCGGCTTGCAAGACCGCCCCTTCGCCATCTATGTTACCTGGGGTTTCCCATATAACAATGCAACCGGCTTTTTAGATCACCATACAATACGATATTTGTATGAGAAAAGCAACTGTTATGAGCACTACTGCAAAATTCGCTTACATCTTGCCTTCATTTCCACGAGACCCGCAAGAAGAACAATTTCTGCCTTGTTTTTAAATACCGCTCGTGATACTTTCCACTTTACGATTTGCAACTATAATAGCCAGAGTAATAAAATGGTGTATGCCGTTACCAGTACTCATGTTACTTGTGAAACGGTGACAAGTAGGGTTGTGCGGCTTCTTTAGATAAGGAAAGGCGAACAATATGTTGGGACTATCGAGAATAGTTATGGTAGTGGCTGTTTTGGCCGCCGGTGCCATAGTAG
>CAYGBH010000278.1:0-5790 GCA_964348055.1 uncultured Pirellulales bacterium | reverse complement strand
ACCGCGTACTCATATAATCCATCGAAGACCGGACAATCCCCTGTTCCTATTCCCATATCGAGTGCTCCGGCAGCCCAACGGCCTTTGGCGGCCGTTTTCAATGCGTGCAGATAACGCGCTGAATGGAACTTCTTCAGCACAACTCTTTCAGCGGGAACCGGCGCTACTTCGCTTCTGCCGGCCCCTGAGAGCATCTCCATAGAATTTACAATATCCCGGGTTTTCCTGGCCCGGATTGTAGTAAAGGGATGCTCCGGCGGATAACTATACTTCTCAAGCTCCGGCGAATAAATAAAACCAGCTTTTCTCACTGCCATCATAAATCTTCCTTCTTGTTACAAACTGCGAACTATGAACTAAACACGATGAATTATAACGTAGCCGGATACTACTTCAAGCTATTTAGTCATTGCGCTAAGCTGGAGACTTGCCATGAAATGATTTTACTGTCAACTACAAAATATCAATGGATAACTTACTGCCGATTTTTTTGTCAAATCGTATATTATACCAATATAATTTATTAAATGCCGATTTAGCACGGACCCTTACTGGGTTTTTTCCTTTGGCTCAAAATCGCTACAAGTTTTATCATCCCACATAAACAAACCACGTTCTTTCTCAACATCTACCTCAGCATCGCGCCCTCGT
The DNA here is from genome assembly GCA_964348055.1 of uncultured Pirellulales bacterium. GTDB lineage: Bacteria > Planctomycetota > Phycisphaerae > Sedimentisphaerales > Anaerobacaceae > JAUXAL01. The sequence goes on along the minus strand of CAYGBH010000278.1, from coordinate 5,139 downwards.
GGTTTCATACAGTCACCCCATCTCGGCGAAGAAAAATAGCTAATACCTTTGGACACAAAATACTTGCAATTTTTGCAAGTTTTTTCCATAATCTCGCCAACCTCGTTAATCAACATAACATCAAGAACAGCTCATCTTTGTCCTTTTGAGAATAGACTTCTTCTGCATAGAATACCTGTATCTATCTTCATTATTTCGGGGTTTTTCTAAGTAAAAAACAAACGTTTTTACCCGCGATGTGACAACAGTATGTCGCTTCGACCCAAAATTTTCCCTGAATCGACTTGACAGCTTGCTGAATATGCCTTTTGGATAGAATGCAGCACAGAACTTTTAGACAAATCAGGATGGAGATGTAAACTTATCCTAGCAAGATTTGGGGATAACTATCTTTTTGCTTTGTCGAATCGTATGTAATGTCACAGGCAAAACAGCAGGGCACATTAGATGTAGAGGACTGCCCAAATTGCTGGGTTCCTCAAGACAAAACTTATAACCTTAACAATTCTTTTCCAAGTTCAGAGATTTTGTATGCCATGGTCTCCTTGGCAATTTGCCTTCCATCTAAAGGGACCAAACCAACTGCTGGCAACATCAGCAAGGGACAAGTCATGACTGCTAAAGCGAAACAGGTTAATAATCCCTCGGCCATCTTACAAGACCAGATAAACTAAGTAAGCACCCAATTTAATCCTTTTTGGACACACGTTGAAACTGAGGGTCTGAGTCCTCACCAGTTACAGTGGCCTTCCATTCGCGCAGAGGTAGGTTTGGCGTGCAGGCGAGTATGACGGAGAAGTAGAGGTGACTATCCATGAAGTCGTCTAAGTTGATAAAGATATGCTGGCCCGGCCCAGAAGGAAGTGCCCGTCGGGCGGCATTTGCCATTAGCTCAAGGCTCCACCTATCCGCGATGATGGTGCTCTCATCGAAGAAGACTTTTGGTTTAGATGACAGCGACATATTCGTCTCCTTTCAATGTAAGTGTTTTCATTATGGAATTAAATTCTTAAAGCTACGGTTCTGATAATCGTAAATAAGCCCAAAAACATGGTAAGTATGGCAATAGTAATTGTTAGCCTTTTTGTACTTATCCACTTTATACTTTTGGCAGAAAGAGGCACCGACAGCATAGCCCCAATGATGATATAAGGTGCAAGCTTCCAGCTGACCGGGTTTTTAGCTATCAGAGCATATGCAACTACTCCTACCAAGCAGGTCAAACCTTCAGACAAAGATGTAATTCCCACGGCACTTTTGCCTTCTACACCGGATAAGATTTGTCCGCCAGTTACAACTGGCCCATAACCCCCGCCACTCATTCCCTTATTAAAGGAGGCTATCAGACCCAAAAAACTCATTTTCTTCCAAGAGAATTTAAATTTCTTATTAACACAGCGAAGGATAACTATACCCATTGCCAAGACAAGGCAGCCAATGTAAAGTTTTAGCCACAATTCGGAAATACTCACTGCTATAAAAACCGCCATAATCGTGCCCACAATACTAAATGTTCCCAGTAATAAAGCGACTTTCAAGTGTAACGGAACTGTTCTTCTAAAGGTCTCAATGTAATCCTGAGGATTCAACATATTTGTAATTTTGAACATATCTGATGTTTCGGGCTTGAAATTTACATTACCTTCACAATGGTGAAAAACCCCCGCTAACAGGCCGGTTATTAACTCAGATAATAGGACTGCTGGCACAATTTCCATTGGAGAAAAACCCATAAGTAAAAACACCGGGGTTAACGTCGTACCGTATCCCATCCCAAGCGTCGAATCCAAATATTCGCAAAGGAATGAGCATATAACCAACGTGATAATAATACCAAAGCCTAACTCATACATTTCTTTTCAACCTACATATGTAACATTAACATACCGTTTCGATAAGAATGCTAAACTAAGTCACTAAGAGTTAAACTTTCAAGCTTGTTTGAAACGTAGTCTCTTATTTCCTTGAATACCTTCATAATTTTCTTCTCTTTGCTCAAAGGTGTATTTGAGTGAAAATATTTGCTCACTGACTCTGTCGGTGCTAAGGCTCCATCCATCAGTCTTATTATTTCTGCGATTCTTATTTTTGATGCTGGCTTTGTTAATTTGTAGCCACCACTTGTACCTCTTCTGGTCTTTATATAGCGGTTTTGCCTTAAGATTAAGAACAGAAGCTCCAGATATTTCTTGGGAATATCACAATTTGAGCAAATCTCATCTATTTTTATAAAAGCCTTATTCTCGTTACGGGCAATGTAGATAAGTGCCAAGATTGAATATTCACTTTTTGTAGTTAGCTTCATTATAAATCTCCTTCTCTATTTTCTCTATAGACATTATACATATTATTTTCTTTCAGTCAATATAAAAATTTAATTTTTTTCTCTCTCGATCTATATTCCCGAAGGCCCCTTTCTCAAGCTTCTTGCCCTACCACGGAATTTTACTCTAACTACTTATAAAATAAGATGTTACAAAAAACACTTTCTTTTCTCAAAAAATAATCGTCTTTTTTTACCCTTCGCCAAGATAGTGTATATATAGATCATCTCGTTAAAAAGAGCAGGATTGAGACACAGATTCATCTTAGCCAGATATTAAGGGACTATTTTCTCAGGGTCGGTATATCCGGCTCGATGTGAACAGTAATATTTACCGGGCGTGTTATCTGCTCATTCAGAGCAGTTTCGAGACTTTCCGATATTTTGTGGGCGGCCGATATATTCAAATCAGGGTCAACAAGGATGTGCAGGTCGAGAAAAACTTCTCTACCCACCGTGCGGGTCCGCAGTTTATGCCACTGACGTATCGAAGAGTTGGCGTTGATCACATCTCTTATGCGCTCGATCGTGTCTGAATCGACGGCACCTTCTGTCAGTTCACGCATGGAATCGCCAACTACCCTGACTCCCACCCAGATAATCATCAGGCCAACGGCAATTGCAGCAACCTGGTCGCCATGGCCGAAACCGAATTCCAGCGATATAAATCCTATCACAACCGCTACCGAACTTAGAGCATCGCTGCGGTGATGCCAGGCATTGGCATAAAGTGCGGAGCTGTGAGATTGAATGGCGATTTTTTGTGTGGCCCTGTAGAGCCACTCTTTAGCACCAATTGAGACCATTGCGACTATGAGAACGCCGAGGCGGGGCGTGGTAACTTGCTCTCTGGCTATGGCCATAGTGGCGTAGTAAATCATTGCTCCGCCCACAAGAATTAAGACCAATGCAATTAATCCGGCTGAGAAAGTCTCGGCCCGCCCGTGTCCGTAGGGGTGGCTCTGGTCAGGTCCTTTCGAACCCAGACGAAGGCCCAATAGCACAGCTGCATCAGTGGCTACATCAGAAAGTGAATGGAGCCCGTCGGCTACAAGTGCCAGCGAACCTGCTAAAGAACCAATGACAACCTTGACGACTGACAGAGCAATATTTACTGCGATGCCAAGATATGTGATAGATTTTATCTGCCTGCTGGCAATTTCTTGTTTGTTCTCGTGTATCACTGCATTAGCCCAATACTTTGGCACGGATTTTCAAAATTGCATCGATATATTTTTGAGCGGCTTGTTGGTCTTTTGCCTCAACGATAACCCGCATTACAGGTTCAGTATTGCTGGCTCGCAGGTGCAGCCAACCATCGTCAAAATCGAATCGGCAGCCGTCGGTCTTGTCGAGCTTTGCGTCGGTGAAGGTTTTCTTAGCCAAATCAAGAATTTCCTGCCCCTGGTTTTGCTCGGCAGCGAATTTATCTTTGCTCATATAATAGCCGCCTATTTCACTAACCAACTGGCTTACTGTTTTTCCCGTCTCGGCCATCAACTGCAGCACAAGGGCAATACCGACAAGGCCGTCTCGCACCGGACTCACTCGCAAATCAATCACACCGCCGTTGCCCTCTCCTCCGATGACGCAATCATGTTCGAGCATTGCCGCGGCGACATTGGCCTCGCCGACGGCAGTGCGGATGACCTGACCGCCGGCTTGTTCAGCGATATCATCAATCATTCTCGAAGTCGAAAGGTTCGTAGCCGCTTTGCCTGTTCTTTTACTAAAAATATATTTTGCCGTCAGAGCAAGGGTATATTCTTCGCCGATGTAGTTGCCGGCCTCGTCAACAATTGCCAATCTATCGCCGTCAGGGTCCAGGGCAAACCCGATTTCGGCTGTTTGTGTTTTTACGACTTCGCAAAGGCCTTCTGAGTTTTCTGCGGTCGGCTCGGGCCCGTGAGCGAACTGGCCGGTGGGTTCATCGTTTATCGCTGAGACCACACAGCCAAGTTCAGCCAACATCTTTTTGGTAACCCGCCCCCCTGCCCCGTTGACGCTATCGAGAACGACCCTGAATTGTTTGGCAGCGACCGCCTCTTTGTCAATAATTGCCAGAACCTTGTCGATATGTGTAGCATCAGTCTGTTCATCGCAAGTCACATTTCCGTAGTCGGACGAATCTACGAGGGTAAAATGTTTATCGATAAAACATCGCTTGATTTGCTCGGCTGCATCGACCGGCGGAGCAACGCCATTATCGAGCAGCAATTTTACGCCGTTGTACTGAGACGGATTATGTGAGGCAGTAATAACCACCCCACCGTCGCATCGTAATTGCTTTACCATAATGCTCACACCGGGCGTGGTTACTACCCCTAAATCAATCACGTCAATTCCAACAGCACACAATCCCTCTGCTACGGCTGATTGCAACATTTGGCCGCTTGGCCGAGAATCTCTGCCGATACAAACCGACAATTTATCCCTTGTGCCGGCACCTTTGTTTTTTAGAAACGTACCGAATGCACGACCGTAGTCAGCGGCAACCGAAGCAGTAAGGTTCTGCCCGACGATGCCTCTGACTCCACTAACGCTGATTATCAACTGCTCATCCATACAAAAAACTCCCTTTGAGCATCGAGAATCGAGCATCAATCTAATTTGCAGACATAAATCTCGTTTACAAACTCAAGCTTGCTGAGCTCTTCGATAGCTTTTACGTCCGGTTCCTTATCGAGACTAACGGCAAGAGTAGCCTTTTGCTCCGCCGGTTTTTGTCCCACACCCATAGTGCAGATATTTATGTTATGCCTGCCGCAGACAGTCCCCACCGAACCGATAACGCCGGGCTTATCGTCGTTAAAGAT
>CAYGBH010000277.1:0-5798 GCA_964348055.1 uncultured Pirellulales bacterium | reverse complement strand
CTTCTCGAGTGAGATACTCCAGTTTTGAAAGGGCCTCAGCGAGTAAAGGGTGGGTTTGACTCTCAATCTCCCGGCCCCACAGTCTGGAAACACTCAAGGCGGCAGCTCCCGCTGCGCCGAGCTGGAGGAAGTAGCGCCGTGTAACGTCACTATGTTCTTCTGCGATTCGCTCTATCTGGCCCATTATCGAAAATCTCCTCAATCTGATATTTGCCATACACACGGTCAAACAGCCTGCTCAGGTCTCTGATTTCGTTAGATTACTAAATCCATATCGAATTTTCAAGCGTTTTCAACTTCCGAGTGACCTTTTTGTTGAAACGGCATGGGCGATGTGGTAGAATATAATTGAGGTCAGATTATAGCTCGGCCGCTATGGAAGTAGGGAAAATTCCTGTTCTTCACCGCTGGAGGCCGAAATAACAAATTGTGAGAGGACAAGATAATAGAGACCTTTGATAAGTCTTCGAAGAGAAAGGAAAATTGTCATGAACACAAGAGGCCGATTCTTTACAATCCTCGCCTGTCTTTTGGTAATTGCCTCGGTCTTTCTGGTTGCAAACGCTCAGCAAACGCCAAAAGACCAAGCCCGTCAGATACTGGACGCCACGGGTGTTAAGGGCGGGCTGATCGTCCATGTTGGCTGCGGAGATGGAACGCTGACAGCTGCACTTCATGCCAATGACAGCTACCTGGTTCAGGGCTTGGATACGAATTCAGCTAATGTCGAGACAGCCCGTACATATATTCACTCACAGGGTCTCTACGGTCCAGTGACGGCCGACAGGCTTTTGGGTGACCGCTTGCCATATATTGATAATCTCGTCAATCTTGTTGTTGGCGAGCAGCCAATGGGTATCACAACCGATGAGGTTCTGCGGGTGCTGGCTCCCAATGGAGTAGCTTACATCAAAGACGGCCAGAGCTGGACGATGACGGTCAAGCCGCGGCCGGCAGAGCTCGATGAGTGGACGCATTACCTGTATGACCCAAGCAACAATGCCGTCTCCCAGGATTCGGTCATTGCCCCGCTTCGCCGGTTTCAATGGCTCGGAAGCCCTAAATGGTCACGCCATCACGACCACATGGCCAGTGTCACCACATACGTCTCAGCCGGTGGACGTGTGTTCTACATTATGGATGAAGGCTCAAAGGCATGCATCCAGTTGCCATCAAGGTGGTCACTGTTTGCCAGGGACGCATTTAACGGGACCATTCTTTGGAAGAGACCGATTCCCTCATGGGTAACGCAGATGTGGCCTTTTAAGAGCGGCCCGGCGCTGCCTCCTCGCCGGCTGGTAGCTATAGGTGACAGAGTCTATGTCACACTTGGTCTTGATGGCGCGGCGCTGAGCGAACTTGATGCGGCAACAGGCGAGATTATCCAGACATATCCGAACACGGAGATGACCGAAGAGGTACTTGTCTCAGAAGGTGTTCTGTTTCTGGTGGTCAAAGACAATCCACCGGAAACGGGATGGAATGCTTACCGCATAATCCATAAAGGTACCGGTAAAAACAAATCCTATGTGGCTTCTCAGTTTCCATGGGATGAAGCAGATCGGCGGATTATAGCCATCCAGGCCGAGACCGGCACCGTTCTGTGGCAGAAGCAGTATCCTGCCGCCCCACTGTCGCTGGCGGTCGCGGGCAATGGTGTATATTTCCACGACGGCGATCGCATCATCTGCTTGAATAGGCAGAATGGTAATCAATTATGGGCTTCGACGGCAATACCACGATGGATGGCGATGCCGCCGAAATTTGGACCAACGCTGGTTGTACACAATGACATTGTTTTGTTCGAAGGTGGGGATAGTGCCAAGGCTCTTACAGCGCTATCGGCGTCAACGGGACGGATACTATGGAAGTCTAACCACCCGGCTACAGGCCATAATTGTCCGTATGACCTTCTTGTTGCAGGCGGGCTGGCATGGGTCGGAGCCATCGCGGGCGGTGGCCACTCGGGCATTTTTACCGGATGGGACCCGAAGACTGGTGCGGTTATCAGTGAGTTCCCACCCGACGTCGAGACTCACTGGTTTCATCATAGATGTTACCGCGCCAAGGCAACGGACAAGTACCTCCTGACATCAAGAACGGGCATCGAATTCGTTGACCATCAGGCACAGCAATGGACTATACACCACTGGGTTCGAGGCGGCTGTCTGTACGGAATATTACCGGCCAACGGGCTGATTTATACTCCACCACATGATTGCGCGTGCTATTTCGAGTCGAAGATGTTTGGATTCTGCGCGCTGGCTCCTGTTCATTCGGACCCGCAATATCCGCATACTTCGCCGGACGCCGAAAGACTCGAACTGGGCCCGGCGTACGGTGAGCCGCTGGCAGAAGCCGCGGGGAATGAGGATTGGCCCACATACCGTTCTGACCCGAACCGCAACGGACATACGCAATCGGTCGTTCCCGCTGATTTGAAACTCTCCTGGCAAACGCAGCTTGAAGGCAAGCTGACCAGCCCCGTAATTGCCAACGGCAGGGTGTATGTTGCTTCAGTGGACATGCACACTTTACATGCTCTCAATGAAGACGATGGGCAGCTGCTGTGGCACTACATGGCGGGCGGTCGAGTGGACTCACCGCCGAGTGTCTACAGGGGCAGGGTAATCTTCGGATGCGCCGATGGTTATGTATATTGTCTTCGCTCTTTGGATGGTGCGCTTATCTGGCGTTTCCAGGCGGCACCTGAGAACCTTAGAATGACCTCATTTGAACAGGTGGAATCCGTTTGGCCGGTGCCCGGCAGCGTGCTTATCTTAAACGACACTATTTACTGTGTCGCCGGCAGGTCGATGTTCCTCGATGGGGGTCTACGGTTCCTGCAGCTTGACCCGGCCACTGGCCTTAAGCTCAATGAAGTAGTGCTTGACGACCGCGACCCGGATACCGGCGAGAACCTGCAAGTGCACATCAAAGGCCTGAACATGCCTGTTGCCCTGTCGGACATTTTGTCGAGCGATGGCCAGTATATCTATATGCATTCGCAGCGGTTCGACCTACAGGGCAATCGCGAAGAAATTCCCCCATACTCTTCTAATAACAATGAGCAGGGTTCGCAACAGTATGGCGTGGGAATGCACTTGTTCTCGCCAACCGGTTTTCTGGATGATAGTTACATGCACCGGACATATTGGGTCTGGGGCAGGAAATGGGCCTCTGGAGCCGGCGGCTATCACAGGGCCGGGGCCTACGCGCCAGCCGGACGGATTATGACAATTGGTGAAACGCGCGTCTATGGCTACGGGCGGCAGCCGCAATATTACAAATGGACGACGCCCCTGGAATATCACCTTTTCTGCGCCGAAAAGTATCCCGAAAGCGAGAGCATCGAATACCATTGGACCGATGATTCGGTGCCGCTTCTGGCCCGTGCGATGGTCTTGGCTGATAAGACGCTATTCATAGCCGGCCCGCCGGATGTGGTCAATGAGGAGACCGCATTCGACTACTGGGCCAACCCCGATATCGACCCCGACATTCCAGCAAAGCTTGACGAACAGGACGCCGCCCTTCGAGGGCAAACTGGCGCTTTGCTGCGGGCCGTCTCGGCTTTAGACGGCAACAGCGTGGGCCAATACAATCTTGAATCCCCACCCGTGTGGGATGGTATGGCCGTTGCCAACGGCCGGCTCTACCTGGCCCTGGAAAACGGCAAAGTTCTGTCTCTCGTTGGAACCAACTATCCACCTGTAGTTGATGCCGGCGAGGACCGGAGCATTTATCCCATGGCCACAGCGGTACTTGATGCTACCGTCACCGACGACGGATTCCCCAGAATCGACCCCTGTGACCCGTACAGTGCTCCGATTGGTGTAACAACAGGCTGGAGCAAGTTCGACGGTCCGGGCCAGGTTACTTTCGGCGACCCCTGTGCCGTCGATACAACCGCTTCGTTCTCACAATGGGGCGAATATACCCTTCGCCTGACCGCCTTCGACGGTAGTGCATCATACTACGATGACATCAACATCTTCGTGCTCAGACCGGGTGATTTGGACCGTGATAAGGACGTAGACGTATTCGATCTGGTTAGATTTGTCGCTCAATGGCTCCACGGCGGATGTGATGCCCTCAACGATTGGTGCAGCGGGGCCGATCAAACAGCCAATGGAAGTGTAAATTCTGGTGACTACTCAATTATGGCTGCAAATTGGCTGTTAGGTGTCCATCCCGCAGCTCCGAAAAATCTGGCCGCCGAACCCGGTGATAGCCGGATCTCGCTGGATTGGGACGACAACACCGAGGCCGACTTAGCCGGTTACAATGTATATCGTTCGGTCAGTCACGGCTCGGGCTATACCAGAGTCAACCAGTCACTGCTGACCAGTTCGCAATATACCGACACAGGCGTGAGTAACTGTATAAACTACTACTACGTCGTGACCGCAGAAGATATATTCGGATACGGTTCTGGTTACTCCGCTGAAGTCTCCGTCAGCCCAGGCATCCAGCCGGTAATGAAACTCACAGCCGGCATTGGAGTGACGACCAGTGGGGCCGACGTTAGCAGATGGCAAGATCAGGCGAACAATAATCACGCCTACCAGGATACGCCGGATGAACGGCCGGAATTGATTCTTCCCAATCGCGGCTATAAGTCGGTCATTGAGTTTGACGGGACCGGCGAGCACCTGGACGTGGCCGATAGCAAGGACATCAACACGGGCGGCCCGTATCCTGGCAAGACGCTCGTGGTCGTTTTCCAGACCGGTACTAACATCACCCGCCGCCAGGTGATCTGGGAGGAGGGCGCTGGTACCCGTGGCCTTAACTTCTACCTGGACAGCGGCAAGCTGTATATCAACGGCTGGAATCTGGACGAGACGCAGGAGCTGTGGGGGCCGACGGGCCTCAATAGCCCCGTTTCCGCGAACACTACCTACGTGGCGACGTTGGTGTTGAACGCTGGCGCCGGCACATTTGAAGGATTTGTCAACGGCACGAGCATTGGCAGTGTCAGCGGCATCGGCCAGCTGTACAATCACAGTGGTGATTGTGCCTTCGGACATAAAGAAGGGGGAACGAAGTTCCACGACGGTACGAGCAGCGGCGCGGGTAACTTTGCCGGCCGGATCGCTGAGTTCTACGTATACAACGCAGTTCTTCCAAGCAGCGACCGTCATACGCTCGAGAACACCCTTATGACAAGCTATGCAGACACACCTGCGGACAGTCAGTCCTTGGCGGACTTTGTCGAGGGCTTTGAAACGAATGATTTAAGCAAATTCCCGTGGGAACAAGATAGATATGATATTTGGGCCGTTACATCGCGCCAGAAGCATTCCGGGGCCTACAGCGCCCAAGCCGGCTCGATTGACCACGACCAGAATACTACTCTGCAGGTTACACTTGAATGCGTATCGGGCGATATCACCTTCTATCGCAAAGTCTCTTCTGAGTCACGTTGTGACTACTTGAAGTTTTACATTGATGGAGTTGAAAAAGGCAAGTGGTCGGGCGAAGAAGATTGGGCCCAGGTGTCCTTCGATGTGACAGCGGACACAAGGACCTTTGAGTGGACCTATTCGAAGGACGGCTCGGAGTCCGCAGGCAGCGATACTGCTTGGATTGATGATATAGTATTTCCAGTCGAGTAGCCTGCTAAGCACAAGTATGAAGCCGGGCACTATCCATGCTTTTTAACGGGTCTCTATCAGTTTTCTCACTGCGTTTGCCTTGGTAACATGCTTGGGCACCACTGGGATATGGTTTGGCCTATCATTTGTCTAAGTTCATTTTCTTAAGTAGTGCGGTGTATCTTGGGTCTGAGCGAA
>CAYGBH010000276.1:0-5820 GCA_964348055.1 uncultured Pirellulales bacterium | reverse complement strand
ATTCTGACCCGGAGCTTGTACCCAGACTACTCAACCAATATGAGCCCATAATAGTTGGGGCACTGACGTGTTGTTCGAACGACGTCTATGGGAAGGCCCAGCTTTTTCACTGTAGAAAAGACATCGATTCCACATGCCTCCATTGAGGGACGCGCCCGTTCGGGATCTCGACATTGTTCTTCTTCGACAGGACACTCTTTGCAAAAATAGCATGGACCGGCACCAAGGCCGAAGGCCTTCCAGGCACCGCGAAGAAAAATGTTTCGCTCAAGGTCAGCAACTATTGCTTTTACATCTGTCTCCGGATCAAAGTGTATCAATATTGCTCGACGGTAAGCATCCAGGACCTGACGCATCTGTTCGGGTGATGGTGTAAACGGCGGACAGACCAGGCACCGGCCATAACATCCACACCCAAACTGGCACTTCAATCGCACCCAGGCGGCAGTCTCTACTTCTGAGGGAGAGATTATGCGGGCATCTATGACGCCTGATTTCTGTTTCGCGGCATGACACAATTCTTCGTCGGATAGCTTTGCCTTTTTTTTCGAAACTTTGCTTCTACGATTCACTTTTCACCTGTAATTTGACCTTAAAGCCACAAAAACAATTACCTATATATTGGCATACTTACGTGAATTTGGCAATACAGAAAAAGCAATACCAGATTCGCATGGAAATCACAATGATTGATGACGAGCTTCGTAGATTTTCAGCGTAAGAAAACACCTTGCAGTTACAGATGACAGGCGATAGACTGCGAATCTGACAAAATGGAGATTTCGCTATCACCCAGTGATACTTTGAAATGTATGCACTAATTGCAATGGCTTTGGCACTGACCTTGCTGGTTGCTCTGCTGCACCTAAAGGTCAAACTTGGACGTTCAATGCTTCTGTCGTCAGTTGCTCTGGCAATGCTTCTTAGAGTAACACCGAGTGAGTTCTGGCAGACTGTTGTTCGAGAATGGCACAATAAGCCTTTCAGCCAAACAACGGGATACCTTTTCATTACGCTGACAGCTTTGGTAATGTTGGTCAACGTGCTTGGAAATGCAATGGCCGAGACAGGGGTTTCAAAACGCCTGGCACCGGCCCTTCAGGGCTTGTTTAGAAGCCGGCGTTTTGCCCTCTCGGCGATTCCATTAATGATGGGTATGCTGCCTACACCTGGCGGAATTATGCTATCGGCACCGATGGTCCGTGACTTGGGTGACCATATCGGTGTGGATCGGACCCGCCTGGCAGCCATTAATTTTTTCTTCCGCCACCAGTGGGAAGCAGTCTGGCCTTTATTCCCGGCCGTGCCACTGATCCAGGGCATGTTCGGCATATCTGCTTTTGCCCTCATTTCACACAATATGGCTATTACGCTATCAGGTACACTTGGCGGTGTGATTTTTCTGCTACTTTCGGGTATACCATCAAGAAGCAAAGAAAAACAGTCCTTCGGCAGATTTGCAGACAATACCCGGAACTTCGTGCATGCTTTTTGGCCTATTGCATTAGTGGCAATACTCTATGCCGGCGTCAATCTTCCTCCTGCGACTGGACTGCTGCTGGCATTATTAATCTTCTTGGCTTTGCATAAGGTATCCTTGAATCGCTGGGCAAGGATTTTCAAAACAGGAATTGAACCTGATTTTGCGTTTTTGATCCTCGGAGCTTTGCTATTTAAGCTTAACCTTGAGTCGGGTCAGGCTATTAACGCTGTGGTCGACTTCTTATCCGCGATAAACGTGCCGAAATATTTTGTAATCTTTTTCTTGCCTCTGCTGGTTGCATTTCTGACCGGCGTGACCATGCCGACCGTGGCGATTACCTTTCCATTTCTCGCCCCCTTCATCGGCACGGGTCAGGAAGCAAAGGTCGGACTTGAAACTCTTGCTTTTTCGGGCTTGGCCTGTGGACTTCTTCTCACACCCGTGCACCTCTGCCTGGTGCTTTCAGCGAGTTACTTTGAAACGTCCCTGACCAGGATTATAGTGAGGCTCTTGGGTCCAGTTGTTTTTGTGGCCGCCGCCGGCGTCTTGATGGCAGTGTTATTCGGATAAAGGATATGGGTCTGGTGAAGTTAAATACGAATGAACCGCACATACTCTCTAAGAAGCCGAAAAACACAGGCAAATTTTTTGCATTATTAGGATTATCTGAGGCTGGCCAAGGTCTGGGCTACAGCAGCCTGAACCTGTTCAGGAGTAAGTAATTCAATTCGCCCGCTCAGCCGCAACACACTGCAGCGCCCGTCGTGGACTGGTTGGCGTTCGTACACTAAAACGTTTTCGCCGGACATGCCTTCTCGCTGGCCGGGGATATAGACATATTCTTGCCCATCATCAGCCGGACACCGGAATAGCCGCGAATTTCCACTCCATTCCGCCAGAGCTTGCGATGAAGGAGGGAAGCTTTCATTGCTGATGGCATACGTCTGCAAGTTCTGCCAAATAGCCCGTAGATTCGTCTGGCACTTCACGGTTGCTGCTGCGTATTGTGTGTCTATCAAGACCTCGCTATATTGCTGTCCTGCTTTTCCTATACTTTTAATAACCCACCAGAGACCCAAGCCAAGAAGACCAAAGAAGATTAGAGCAGCGACGATATTAACAAGTGTGCCGCCTTGCAAATCTCTTCGCTGAACCGGTAAGGGCCTCCTGCGATTAGGTTGTTCAGGAAATCCCCTCTTTGAATTTACCATAATTTCCTCCCTCGTTCGCCTTTGCTTGCTCAATAGTCAAGGCAGGCGAAGGTAGTCCAAGCAAAGCGTAAAACACTGCAACCAAGGGCAATATAATGAACCGGAATCCTCCAAGCAGCAGGAATCCTATAAGTATCAGCATTCCGAATCGGGCAACGTTACTATATGTATTAATAGCCTCCGGAGATTTCAGCCTGGCATAAACCATTTTTGAGCCGTCCAAAGGCGGTATAGGAATGAGGTTAAATACGGCTAAGATAATATTAATCAGGATAGCAAACAATACGAGATTACCCAAGAGCGGAATTGCCCTAAGACCAAAAAGGTGGAAAGCCCCGGTCAATATAAGAGCCAGCAGTATATTGGCTAAAGGGCCGGCGGCCGCCACCTTAAAAATTTGGCTTTTGGTGAGGATTGAAAAGTTAACAGGTACGGGTTTTGCCCAGCCAAAAACCACTGACCGAAGAGCCACGAGCAGAAGCGGCAGAATAATTGTCCCTATCAGACTAATATGCGCTAAAGGATTCAAAGTCAAGCGCCCCATTCTCTTGGCTGTGTCGTCACCATATCTGTAAGCCACCCAGGCATGGGCATACTCGTGAATGCTTAAAGACACGAGAAAAATAGGAAGTACAGACAAATATGTCGAAACTCGACTACCCAACATTGCACCTGTTACTGCAAAAATAAAATAAATTTTCCTCTCCGAGGCACAAAGAACCGTAAAATCATAAGGGCCTCGGCCGTCCCGGTACAGGGACAGCTCTTTTTGGCACAGGCCCAAACTCTACTTTTTTCGGAAACAAATCGAGCTCGGAATTTAACATCTCGTCCCAGGTTACAAGCTTACCTGTGTAAGCAGATTCGCGTCCCATGATTGCTGTCAATGCGGCATAAGCGCCGTTTTCTGCCTGGCTTTTCGGTTGTCCTTTTCTGATACTTTCAATCATGTTGCGCTGTTCGTACACCCCTGACTTATCCAGTTTACCCTCGAATTTCCACGGCCTTCGACCGGTAATCTCATTGTTCATATATTTGCCTCTGGTGCCAATAAAACCGGCCCTTCCGGAACCGTGACAGTTTGGCCACTGACGGTCCATGTGTATTATATGGGCTCCGTTGGGATATTCGTAATCAACTGTCATATGGTCCCAGATATTTCCTTTTCTTGGGTCAAGGGGAATCTGGCGGCCTCCTTGCCCCAAGGCCTTAATCGGGTAGGCCCCCATAACCCAGTTATTTATGTCAATGGTGTGGACGGATTGTTCTACTATGACATCACCTGAAAGCCAGCAGAAATAATACCAATTGCGGCATTGATATTCCATCTCAGACCACGAAGGGTCATCTCCGCGGTACCATCTGGTCCAGCGCGTGTAATTGTAGCTTGTGCCGGAGGTAATTTCACCTATCGCGCCATTGTGAATTCTTTTTACAGCTTCGATACGATCCGGCCTGTGTCTGTTATCAAAACCCACAACTACAGAAAGTCCTTTTTCTTTTGCTCTCTTTGCTGTTCTTAAGATTTTTCTAACACCAGCAGGGTCTGTTGCAACAGGTTTTTCCATAAAAACGTGTTTGCCCGCATCAACAGCAGCCGCAAAATGTCTGGGGCGAAAGCCGGGAGGCCCTACAAGGTTGACCCAGTCTACGTCAGTCTCGAGGAGCTTTTTATAACCGTCCAATCCAGCAAAACAACGGTCCGGCTTTACATCGACGCCCCGGACAAGGCCTTTCATGCTCCGTGAGTCTTTTAAAGATTTCAAACAACGTTCTATTCTATCTTTGAAAGGATCAGCCAAAGCAGTAACCCGTACGCCGGGAGCTGCTTGGAGGGCCTCTCTCAATGACGCTGTGCCTCTGCCTCCGCAGCCGATCAACCCCACCTTAAGTAGTTTTACACTTTGTGCACGTGAGGTATGCATAAACGGAAATCCTGAAATAGTAGTTGCGGCCACTGCTCCGGTCGCCAGGAAATTACGACGTGTAACTTCATTTCTCTCATTTGTTTCCATTTCCGCTCTCCTTTGTCTTTATTGCTTTTTCGGTAAATTTGACAATCTCGTTCATCATCAGGACAGACTGATAGGGGAAGAGGCCAACAGCAGTCTCAGCAGAAAGCATAACGAAGTCGGTGCCGTCGATGATGGCGTTGGCGACGTCGGTGACCTCGGCACGTGTTGGTCTGCTGTGTTCGACCATGTGTTCCAGCATCTGAGTCGCTGTAATTACGGGTTTTTTCGCGGCGTTACATTTCTTTATTATGCGCTTTTGAATCATGGGGACTTGATAGATTGGAACGGCAACGCCCATGTCGCCCCGCGCGACCATTATCCCGTCGGCAGCGGCAATTATTTTGTCTATGTTTTCTATCGCTGGTCTATTCTCGATTTTCGCCACGATCCGGCAGTTAGGCAGTCTCGGCTTCACCAACTCGGCGGCTTTGAGAACGTCATTCTCATCGCGTACAAATGACAAGGCGATATAGTCGACCCTGTGTGTAATGCCGAACTCGATGTCTCTTCTGTCTTTTTCGGTTATCTCTTCAAATTCAAAGTTCGCATCGGGGATATTTATTCCTTTTTTTTCCTTGAGGACGCCCCCCTCCAGAACAACCACTTTGATGCTGTTGTCGTAGACGCTCTTGATGCGCAGGATCAGGTTACCGTCATCAATATAGATCAGTTGCTTGGGCTTTAGACTGCGCAGGTCACCCGTGTAATCAAATGGTATCGTTCTTGGGCCATGGGCTCCGGGATCATTGGTCAGCCAGACAACCGTGCGATTCTTCAGGAGCTTCGTTTTTTCGCCTTCAAATCGTCCTACTCTGATTCGAAATCCTTCGAGGTCCTGCATTATTCGGATGTGTCGTCTGTACTTTTTGTTTATCCGGCGTACAAGCCTGATGGCATTGAGATGCTGCTCATGGCTGCCGTGCGAAGAATTCAGCCTGACTGCGTCCAAACCCGCCGTGAACATCTTCCGCAGGACAGTGTAGTTGCTGCTGGCAGGGCCCAACGTGGCAATGATCTTCGTTCTGGGCATCGTGTTCGGGTCCTCTATCTATGAAGGATTGCATTGAACAGCAGGCGAAAAGTCCCATGTGACTGCCCACGACGCTGGACT
>CAYGBH010000275.1:0-5829 GCA_964348055.1 uncultured Pirellulales bacterium | reverse complement strand
AGCTTGCGAAGCCGTATGCCTTGGAAAGAGAAAACAGCGAGATAGTGTGTTCGCAACTATCCTCTATTGAGCCCGGGGAAAAATGCTTAGCTCCGTTGTAAGTGAAATACTCGTAGGCCTCGTCGCTGATGTGGTAGACGCCCTTGCGGCGACATATTTCATTGACCTGGCGGAGGTCCGATTCGCGATATACTGCTCCTGTCGGGTTATTTGGCGAGATGGTGACCACAGCCCGCGTGCGGTCGGTGATGGCTCGGGCAATTTCATTGGGCTGCAATTGATAGTCCTCATCGGTGGGTACGCAGACGGCTTTGCAATCGGCGATAGCTACGGCCATTTCGTGATTGAAGTAATAGGGCAAATTGAAAATGATTTCGTCTTGGGGATCGGTGATAGCGAGTATTGCATTGACAAAACCCATGTTGGCACCGGCAGTAACGACAATGCGGCTGGCATCACTGAGGTAGATGCCGTTTTCTCTTTTTAGCTTTTTCTCGATAGCGTCCAGCAGTTCGGGGATGCCCTGGACGAGCTTGTACTTGTGATTTTCCGGATTAGCCAGGAACGTCCTGATGGCATCGGCGGCCTCTGGTGGCGGGCCATAATAGGCGACTCCCTGGCCGAGCGAAATTGTGCCGGGATTAGCACGAATCAGCTCACCGACCACGGGGATGATTGGTGACTGCACGGATTGCATCCGGAGACTGTCGTACATCAATGATTGTCCCCACCGTCAAGCGGTGTAAGTTGAAGCTGCGGTTTTTCCACCTCGGCCGGTCCAGTTTGTGTGGAAAAACTCGCCTCGCGGTTTGTCAACCCGTTCGTAAGTATGGGCGCCGAAATAATCACGCTGAGCCTGTAACAGATTGGCCGGCAGACGGGCGCAGCGATAGCCGTCATAAAAGGCCAGAGCTGAGCTCATAGCAGGCATCGGAATGCCCAACTCAACGGCTGTGGTAACGACGCGCCGCCAGGCAGGCTGTGCTTTTTCAACGGCTTCTTTAAAGAACGGGTCGAGCAGAAGATTTCCCAAATCGGGATTCTTATCGAAGGCTTCCTTGATTTTTCCGAGAAAGACCGAGCGAATAATGCAGCCTCCGCGCCACATCAAGGCGATTCCACCGTAGTTTAAGTTCCAGTTGTGCTCTTCTGCTGCGGCGCGCATTAGCTGGTAGCCCTGGGCATAGCTGACAATTTTCGAGGCGTACAAGGCCTGACGCAAATCGTTGATGAAGGCCTTTTTATCGCCGCTGAACTTCGGCTTCGGGCCTGAAAGGACCTTGGATGCTGCGACGCGCTGCTCTTTCAGGGCCGACAGACAGCGAGCGAAGACGGCCTCGCCGATGAGCGTCAGGGGCTGGCCGAGGTTCAGGGCCTCGATGCCCGTCCATTTGCCTGTTCCCTTCTGGCCGGCGGTGTCGAGGATAAGGTCGACAACCTCTTTGCCGTCCTGGTCCTTATAACCGAGAATGTCACGGGTGATCTCGATGAGATATGAGTTAAGCTCGCCCTTATACCACTCGGTGAAGACGTTGTGCATTTGCTGGTTGGTCAGCCCAAGGCCTTTGGCCATCATCTGATAGGTCTCGCATATCATCTGCATATCGCCGTATTCGATGCCGTTATGGACCATCTTTACGAAGTGTCCTGCTCCATTTTCGCCGACCCAGTCGCAGCAGGGGTCACCTTCATCGGTTTTTGCGCAGATAGCCTGGAAAATCGGCTTGATGTGTTTCCAGGCCTTTGGTGAGCCGCCTGGCATGAGCGATGGGCCCCGCAGCGCGCCTTCTTCGCCACCTGAGACGCCGGTGCCGATGTAGAGTTTGCCCTGGCTTTCAACTAACTCCGTGCGGCGCATAGTGTCGGGGAAATGCGAGTTGCCGCCGTCGATGATGATATCGCCGTCTTCGAGGGCAGGCAGCAGCTTTTCGATAAAGGAATCGACCGCTGCGCCGGCCTTGACCATCAGCATAATCTTGCGGGGCGTCTTTAAGTTTTCAGCAAGCTCTTCGATAGAATGACAGCCGATGATATTCTTACCCTTTGCACGGCCTTCGATGAAGTTATCCACCTTCGAGACGGTACGATTGAAGCAGGCGACCGTGAAGCCCTTGCTTTCCATATTTAGGATGAGGTTTTCACCCATTACTGCCAGCCCTATAAGGCCGATGTCTGCTTTTGCCATTTCTTTTTACTCCCTTTCTAATTTACTATTTATTATCTACTACTGATTCGGAATAGTCGGTATATATCCGCTGGACAATCTATGCAGCACTTCGCCGGCGTGGTGGACGACCAAAATCCCTTCGTCGGCCTTGTTCTCATAGTCTGCTACATTTATATCATCAGGATTCATATAGTCAAGGTTTACCTTTTCGCAGCGGCCCCTGCTGATGCCGGTGGCAAGTACGACGTTGACCCGCGGCTTTTCGACGCCGTCGATATAAGTGCCGATGCCTTTAACGTGCGTAGAATGTGCTATCACGCCTCGCGGAATACCGGCAAATTTGCCCATTTGCTTCAGAAAATAATCACGCGTGTGATAGCCGATTTTATCAAGAATTTTGCCGTGCGTATATGATATTTCTGTAATGTGCGGAGCGTAAATAATCAGCGTGCCGCCGTCGGCGAGTATGGGCTCAAGTTTGTACATAACCTTGCCCGCTACCCAGAGGTCATCATACATCTTTGGCGCGATACCGAGGATGATGTTGTACGGCTTGTCTTTGTATATGATATGTACCTGCTCGGACAAGTTCGCAGCTTTTTCCCAGGCTTCAGTCACATCCCCGATAAAGATTCCCTTAAGCTCATTGTCAAGCGCCACTATGGCAAACAGACTTCTGGGAACCGAAATCAGCGACGCTGCCCTTTCCACGACTTTTCTCGTCGGGGTCCAAATATTGCCGATTACGACAGGATTCGTTATCACGCCACTGAGCCAGTGGAAAAAGTGAATGATCTGGTCACCTGCGATTCCGGGGAAGATATATTTATGCCCACCGGAAAAGCCCACAACTTCGTGTGGAAATACAGGGCCTAAGATAAAAAGCTCGTCGTATTCGAAGATCAGCTTGTTGATGGCTATGTCAACTTCTTCACGAAACAGACCGCCACTTATCTGCTCGATTTCGTCGGCGGAAATTTTCCCGATAGAAGTGAACGTCTGCGGTTTTTCCCATTCGTGGTTGAAAAACTTCACCGATGCGTATTTGGTGCTTCGCTCGCTCGCTGTCATAGCAAGCCTGGTACAGATTTGTTCTTCGCTCAAAGGGTGATGCGTTCCGAGCGCAACCAGACAATCGACGGCCTTGGCCTTTTGCTCTAAACAGTCATAAATGATTTTGAATATATCACCTATAGGGCCCGAACGGGTATTGTCGGGGATTATCAGTAGAATCCGTTTGCCGGTATAGTCGTTTTGCGCGAAGAACTCGGCGACTGCTTCGGCGGCCTGACTGTTTTCAACAGAACCATCTTTATTTTGTCGTTCAATTACCATCGTTGACCTTTCATTCTTCATAAATCGGGACGGCTTGCGCAGAATCCCAGTGTCAAGCCGCCATCGACGGTGATACTGGCGCCTGTCAGGTAGTCGCACTGGTTGGAACTGAGGAAGGCAACGAGATGAGCTATCTCTTCGGTTGTGCCGATTCTGCCTGCCGGGATGGATGTCAGAAATTTAGATTGTCTGTCCAACGGAGTCAATTCCGTAGCGATGGCGCCGGCCACAACGGAATTAACCTGAATATTGTATTGCGCCAATTCCAGGGCCAGAGACTTTGTCAGAGTTTCCAGAGCGCCCTTCGAGGCACTGTAGTGAGCATAATATCGCCTGGCGTCATAGGCATGAACAGAGCTGATATTAATAATCTTTCCGCCGGCCTTATTGATACACATCATTTTAGCCGCGTGTTGAGCACACAAAAAAGGCGCCCTTAGATTAACGGAAAGCACGTGGTCCCAATCGGCCTGCTTGAGCTCCAGAATCGGACTGGGGTTCTGTGTGGCCGCGTTATTGACGAGTATTTCCAGTCTGGTGAAAGTCTTCTTTATCTTCGAAAACATTTTATCAATCGCTGCAGGCTCTGATAACTCTGCTGTAACCATGACCGAATCGGGACTTAGCTTTTTGACCTCTTCGAAGGAGCTGCAAAGAGCATCGGAGTCTCGTGAGCCGTGAACAATCACCTTGCATCCCTTGCGAGCCAGTTCAAGAGCGATACTCTTGCCGATACCCCGACTCGACCCTGTAACCAGCGCAACTTTACCGTTGAGTTCCATCTTTTGTCTCCTCGGGATAACCAATAGAACCGGCGTAATCCATGATAAGGTAACGAAGATTGTGCCTGTCGGCTACCACCTGAAATTCATTTATGTCGGCGGTGTTGATAGTAAACATATCATAGTGCATTGGAATGGTCAGACCGGCGTTGATATCAAGGGCGAACCGTACCGCCTCGGCGCAGGTCAAATTCCCTTCGAGCTTGAGCCTATGTCTGAACTCGTCCCTGCCATTGACCGGTAGAAAAGCGATGTCGATTCTGTGTTTTTTGAGGCGTTCGGCCTGTCCGTCGTACGGAATCGTATCGCCGGCGTGGAACACCGTAATACCGTCGATATTGATTAGGTAACCAAGGTAGGGATAGCCCTTTTGCGGGTGTTTGTCGAATTCTTCGTGTTTGGCTGGGACGGCCTGAATATGTACTTCCTTCAGGCGCAACTTGTCGTCACCTTTCATCGCGTGAATTCGGCCGTCATCGATTCCGAAGCCCCGCATCGTATCACGGGCGCATTCCGGCACGACGAAATGAGCACGGGGCGACTGAGCGGCTATGATTGGTATGCTCTCGGGGTCGATGTGGTCGGCGTGGTCGTGCGTGCAGAACACGATGTCGGCGTGGTTGACGTCTTCGGGTTTCATCGGTGCTGGCCTGATGCGCACATGCTCGTTGGGTTTGCCTCTGGTTACTCTTTCGGCGTAGGTGCTCAGGTAAGGGTCGATATATATAATCTGCCCGGGCGACTTGAAGACAAATCCTTCCTGGCCTATCCACCATATTCGAAGGCTGTGCGGCTCGACCTGCGTTTCGTTGATTTCGTTGACTAATGCATTCATGACTGACAATCGATAATTACCTTGACCGCTCCTGTTTTGCTCTTGTTACAGGCCACCTCGAAGGCCGCTATGGCATCTGAGAGACTAAAGCGGTGAGTAATGAGCGGGTCAACCTTTACCTGTCCGGCTGAAACTAATTCGATAACCCGTGGAAAATCGGTATACATAGCGTTTGAGGACGTTCTTATCATTCGCTCTCCGCTGAGCAGCAGTGATGGGAAGGTAAGCTCATCTTCCTTCGCCGCCATCAGGACCAACGTCCCGCCTTTTTTGAGGATTTTCAGTGATTCGAGAATACTTGCCGATGTGCCGACCGTATTAAATGCAAGGTTAACACCATGGGAATTCGTTTTCTCCATAACAAAGTCGTAGAGACCCTTCGAGGCACTGGTGAGATTCAGAGGATAATCGACACCAACTTTTTCAGCGATAGTGACATTCTCAGCGGCGATATCAGTAATGAAGGTCCAAATCGCCCCGTAAACCTTGACAAGCTGTGCTATCAACAGGCCGATGGGACCGGCCCCGAGAATGGCAACCTTGTCCAGCGGCTTTGGCCGGCCTACATCGACGGCATGAATGGCGGCAATCAGCGGGTCAAGAAACGTAGCCTGGTCATCGGTTACGTTTTCGGGCAATTCAAAGAGCTGACTGGCGAACGCAGGACAAAACTCCGCTATGCCACCGGGATAGAAGTCCATTTTGCCCCA
>CAYGBH010000274.1:2297-5843 GCA_964348055.1 uncultured Pirellulales bacterium | reverse complement strand
GCTGCGGCGAATCAAAGGAATAGGTTACATAGCATTAACCCAGAGAGATATAGTACGGCATCGATTGGTGCAAAATATTGTGCAAGCTTACAAAAAGAAGGCAAGAGCCGATTAGTTGTCAGTATGCTGCTTTGTACCATATAATATTTACTGTTCAAGAATAACTGTTCTATGCAGGATAAATAGATGCGATTCTTGAAGAGAGTAAGTCCACGACGAAGCCAGGTTCGCAAGAATATATCTGCCGAGCGCTTTTCGCAAATAAGCCGGTTCGTCGACGCCGACCATTTGATTTCACTGCTGTTATGGTCAATTTTCGTCGTCCTCTGCATCCCCATTCTGACTTTCGAACTGATCCAACAAGTCAATTATCTCGACCTGGTACTAACCACCGTAATAGTAGTACTAATTTGTCTTGCCGCGGCTTTCTATATCCATCACTACCAAAAACGGATAATAACAAACCACGCCAGAGCCCTGGCCCTGGTCGGCTTGTTTGTTTTACTGTTAGCTGCAACTAAAGTTATCGCGTTATTGTTCAACCATACCTGTGGGGCTACTGGAAGTGCCGTCGCAGCGGCCATCATTCTGACAATCGCTTATGACCAGCGTTTCGCGATAGGCATGATTATATTTTATTGTCTGCTTGCCTGCTTCGCCGCAGGAACAATCGAAGGATATCAACTGACGAATATAAACCTGTTTTTGACAATGGCTGCCGGCGCTATTACCTGCTGTTTTTCGCTGAGAGAAATCCGCACAAGAATGAAATTGCTCAAGGTCAGCACCCTGGCGGCAGTAATAGTGTTCATAACAGCGCTGGCTTTGGACTTCTTGACAGAAGAGGCACACCCTGCTGACGTCTTCAGTAACGCCGGCTATCACGCAGGCGCCGCGTTTTTGGTAGGCCTGCTCATTCAAAGTCTGCTTCCGCTTATCGAAAGGGTCTTCCGAATAGCGACGAGTATGACTCTTCTGGACTATAGCGATGCCAATCAACCGTTGTTAAAGAGACTCGCGATGGAGGCACCGGGCACATTCAGCCACAGTCTGTTAATAGGTTCTATTGCCGAGGCTGCTGCCGAGGCAATCGGCCGCAATGGCCTTTTGTGCAGGGTCGGTGCTTACTACCACGATGTTGGCAAAATCAATAAGGCCGGATATTTTGTCGAAAACGAAATCAGCTCGGCGAGCCGGCATAAAGAGCTCTCGCCTACAATGAGTCATTTGATTATTGTAGGCCACGTTAAAGATGGAATAGAAATGGCCAAGGAATACGGCTTGCCCAGTGTGCTCCGGCAATTTATTGAAACACACCACGGCACCACACTAATCGAGCATTTTTACAGTGAGGCCCAAAAACGCAAAACTAAGAACTCAAAGAAAAAAAATGTTGATGTGGTTGCTGAAAGCGAATTCAGATACCCCGGCCCAAAACCGCTGACAAAAGAAGCCGCGATTGTAATGTTGGCCGACACCGTGGAAGGTGCCGTCAGAAGCCTGCCTGAAGTAACCTCAACGAAAATTGAAGCGGTCGTGCACAACATGGCTATGAAACGTCTGCAGGACGGCCAATTCGATGAATGCGACCTGTCTCTCCGCGAACTGAGTCAGATAGAGACAAGTATATCAAAAACTCTTGCGGCACACTATCACGGCCGACTCGCATATCCAAAAGCACCGGATATGCCCGCCGACGCCCAATCTGGACCTGAACAACCCAAGCAAAAAAACAATTAACAATTATGGCCTCGGCTAAACAAAAGCAAGATATTGTCGTTCAAATCGCTAAAGATTTTAAAGGCATAAACGTTCGTCTGCCCAAGCTTAGAAAACTGGTTAAAACCATCTGCAATCGTTTTACTGGACACCAGACACGAGATACGAGATGCGAGATTAGCATTGCAATAGTTAACGACGCCAAAATTCGGAACCTAAACACTCACTTTTTGAATCGTAAATCCACCTGTGACTGTTTGAGTTTCGACTTATCCGACGACGAGGGACCCCTGTCGAGCAAATTATTCGAGCTGGTTGTCAACGGCGAAATGGCTGTAAAAGAGGCAAATTTGCGAGGACACTCAAGCGAAGCAGAACTGGCACTTTACATAACACACGGCCTGCTGCACAACCTCGGATTCGACGACTCCACACAGAGCGGCGCCCAGAAAATGCATGATGCCGAGGATGAAATTTTGCAACAAATTGGTTACGGTTCGGTATATAATACAAATAAAAGTACTGAGCACTAAATCCTAAACAAGAACGAAATTCAAATTACCAAATGACCAAAACATTTGTTTGGAAAATTTAAACATTTGGTCATTTGGATTTGTTTAGGATTTAGATATTATAATTTAGGATTTAATAACGTGTTTGGAAAGGGTATCAGAAAGTGAGCTACCTTGGCTGGGTGGTGTTGCTGATTTGTTTTCTCGCCGGCGGTACACTATTCTTTTCTGTCAATACCGTTGCTCTGCGAATATTTTCACGCGTCAAATTGCAGGAAGCATTCAAGGCAGCAAACAAAAAGGCAGACCCGGAAGACCTCACCGAGCAGTTGGTAGCGAACGCTGAAAGACTGATTTTGAGCTGCTCTTTATATCGGCTCATCTTTAATATGTGCATATTACTGCTGTTGCTTGACGTTTTTGCAACACTGCGTCAGACCACCCCGGCAATTAGCGACTATGTCCTTACGTTTATTATTGCAATTGCAATATTTTCCGTATTCAGCCTGGCAATCCCTCACGCCTGGGCCAAATACGCGGGCGAAAAAATCCTGAGCCGAACATACAGACTGCTGATGCTCTCTGCGTTCGTAGCTTCACCGGTTCTCCACATTTTCAAATTATACGACGGCTTTGTCCGCCGACTCGCCGGCGTAGCAGAGACAACACCCCAAGAACAACAGGAAGAAAGGCAGGAAGAATTCTTAAACGGCCTTGAGCAACGCAGAACCGAAGGTGTGCTTGATGAGGAAGAGCAGCAAATGATTGAAAATGTGCTGGACTTAAGCAACAGCACCGCTGTTGAAATCATGACTCCCCGCACGGATATAGTTGCCGTCGAGGTCAACTCCGATTTGCAGAAGATTCTGGAAACCATCACTATCGCCGGCCATACCCGTGTACCGGTTTACCAGGACAATATAGATAACATAATCGGCCTTGTTTACGCAAAGGACCTGCTGACCGAGATCGGCAAAACAAGCGAAGATTTCAAACTACGCAACAAAATAAGAAGGGCCTATTTTGTCCCTGAAACAAAACCTCTCCGGGCGTTGCTCCATGAATTTCAAAATCAAAAACTGCATATAGCTGTAGTGCTTGACGAATATGGTGGAACGGCCGGCATCGTTACCTTGGAGGATATTCTTGAGGAGCTCGTCGGCGAAATAGCCGATGAATACGAAGAGACACCGCCGGAACCAATAAAGAAAATAGACCAGAACACCATTGAAGCCGATGCCAGAACATACATCGATGACCTCAACGACCAGTTCGAATTGAATCTGCCCGAAGACGAAGACTACGAAACCATAGG
>CAYGBH010000274.1:0-2197 GCA_964348055.1 uncultured Pirellulales bacterium | reverse complement strand
TCAACGACCAGTTCGAATTGAATCTGCCCGAAGACGAAGACTACGAAACCATAGGTGGCTTTGCCTTCTCGCGTTTGGGTTATATCCCCAAAACGGGTGAAAGCTTCGATTACAAAAATCTGCAATTCACCATCGCTTCCGCTGAGGCCAGAAGAATAAAACGCATCAGGATACAGAAGGCAGAAGACAGATAACAGAAGACAGAGGACGCAGTGTTTAGCCCACCCCTGCGGTGAGGGTCAGTATTGTTAAAGTCGGTGTTGGTCAGTGTTAATCAAAGACACAGCCATTTGCATACGCGCTATCGATTATTCCGAAACATCCCAGATAGTAACATTTTTTACCAGAGCGACCGGCAAAATCAGCGCCATCGCCAAGGGCTCGAAACGGCCCAAATCGGCATTTGACGGCCCTATCGAAATATTCTCGCACGGAAAAATTGTTTTTTCCGACTCAAACAAAGAAAAACTCGCCACTCTAACCGAATTCGAGCAGCAGCCTACGCAATACGCAGTACGCAATACGCAATACGATATTAGCCTTTTCGCTCTGAACTGCCGGCTTTTCGGAACCGAGCTCCTAAATAGCCTGACACATGATTACGACCCGCACCCGGAACTTTTCGATAGTTTTCTACAGTTTTTACAAAACATTAATGAATCGCAAGCCAAGAGTCACGGGTCACGAGCCACAAGCCACGAGTTGTCATTGCTGATATTATTCCAGTTATCTTTGCTCAGGGAAATCGGCCTAATGCCGATTCTAAATGCCTGCGCAAACTGCAAAACGCAATACGCGGTACGCAATACGCAATACGATTTCTATTTTAGCAGCTCCGCCAATGGCCTGATTTGCAGGGACTGCGAGGCCAGCTTCCCAGACAAGATTAGACTAACTAAAAATGCGGTCAATTGCTTAGCCAGTGTGAAACTGATTGCCGAATCGCGGGAAGAAACGCTCAACGAAATCGAAAAGGTTTTAATTCACCACTTCACTGAGCTCCTCGGCAAGCCACCCAAAATGGCAAAATACATCCTGAACCTTTAACTCCGCGTTAGCTACCACCATCCCTTGAATTCCTAACCGCGAATTTGTGAGATGGCTTCCCGCAAAGAAGGCAAATCTTTTTGTAGGATTTGCCAGACAATCTGAAGGTCTATACCGAAATATTCATGGACTATCCGGTGCCGCAGCCCTACGACTTTGTGCCACTGTATCTGCGAATGACTGTTTTTGAAGTCAGTCGGCAGTCGATTCGAAGCTTCTCCTATAATCTCAAGGTTCCTAACTACCGCATCTACGGACTTGCGGTCCTTTGAAAAAACATCAAATGACATACCGCTTATATATTGCTCGATTCTGTCGATCGCTTCACAAATATCGTCCAGCAATAAATCAACGGGTCTTTTAGACATAAATCAGTTCCGGCTCGATGAATTTCATCGCTTTGGCAGTAACAGCTCGTATCGACACCAGGTCAACAGATGTCCCAAGCAGTTTCTCAAATCTTTCTGCGAGGGTTACAAACTCCAGGCCTATAGATGGGTCGACCTCGACAAGGATATCCACATCACTGTCCGGTCTCTGGTCGCCTCTGGCATACGACCCGAATAACGCCAGCCTGCTGACCTTAAACTGTCTCTGCAGCTCTGGTTTGTCTTCAGCAAGCGATTTGAGTATTTCTTCTTTTGTTATCACAATAATTAGCTGCCTTTATACTTGCGTAAAAAACTGATTGTTTCGCATTATAGGGCTCTTACCACAGCTGTCAATCGTTTACTATACAGAATCAGAGGCGAAATACGAGAGCCGGATATGGACAACTGCAGTGTTTTGGCGGATGTGTGTTTCCTAATGTGGTCTCGAAAATTGGAAGTTGAAAGCCGCCCAAAATGGCAAAATACATCCTGAACCTATAATCCTTCCCTTCGAAGTTTGACATTCCTTGTTCGTTATTCCCTGCCTGCCCCGATGGTATAAGGTCCTTTCTATGACCAGGCACGCAAATTAAACGAAAAAACCCAGAAAACAAATCCTAAAAGGCTCCTGACCCCTTCAATTCTCCTTTAATTCTCGTTTTCTTAGTTGTCCAGGCACCGATCCTACTCCTTTCAAAACCTGTGAGTAAGCTTATACGCAACTCCCGCTAATCCTAATGCACTCGCAATGATGATGACATAAATATACGTGCGTGTCC
>CAYGBH010000273.1:0-5873 GCA_964348055.1 uncultured Pirellulales bacterium | reverse complement strand
GATGTCAATGAGCTGCCTATCGATATGGTAATAAGACAGCTGGCCGAGCAGGCAGACGTGAACCTTATCAAGAGCCCCAAAGTTACCGGCAATGTGACCGTTACCCTTACGGATGTGTCGCTCGAGGAAGCACTGCGGTGTATTCTTGACATGCATGGCTGTGACTATGTGGTAGGTAAAAACATAATACGGATATTATCACGTGAAGAAATGCCTGAGTTATATGAGAGGCTTGAGACCAGAACTTTTGAAATTAAGTACGCAGATATCACAGAAGTCGTAAAGGCGTTGAAGGAGATTGTTTCAAAACCGCCGGACGGTATGGTATCCTCCGTTCAGGGCACGAGTATTGTAATCGTTACCGACATCGAGAGCAAAATCAAGGATGTAGAGAAGTTGATCGAGAAGATTGACCGTATGACGCCCCAGGTCTTGGTCGAGGTAAGAATTTATGACATAACCAGCAAGGACAAGCTCGACCTCGGCGTCGAATGGCAGGCAGGCCGTGATACCACATACGGAGCTACTGGAATAACAGGGGTAGGCACAAATCCGACCGGTGGAGAAACCGACCCGTTTGGCACAGGTATCTTTAGCGGCGCAACCGGGAAGACTTCAGGCACCACAGGGGCTTTGCGTTTTGGTTGGCTAAATGCCACTGTTGATATTGACGTGCTATTAAGAGCTCAGCAGAATGATATTAATGCCAAGCTTCTTGCAAACCCTCGAATCCTGGTACTTGATAATGAAACAGCCAGTATAAAGATCGTCTCTGAACTACCTTACCAGGAACTTACCGAATCTGCCCAAGGCGGCACTATTGGAACAACCGCATTCAAAGAGGTTGGCGTTGAGCTTGTGGTTACACCGCATCTTGCTGCCCGCGACGAGATGATTAGACTAAATTTGAAACCAACATTTAGTGTTAAAGTAGATGATGTAACATTCAGAAGCGGAGTTCTCGAGTATCCGCAGCCGGTCGTTGACAAACGTGAAGCCGACACAACGCTATTAATCAAGAACGGCCGGACAGTAGTGCTGGGCGGCCTGCGCAAAAAGGAAGTTACCCAGCAGATTAACAAGATACCTTTGCTCGGCGATGTGCCGCTTTTGGGTGCCTTGTTCAGATTCGAAGGTGAGGATACGGTTATCAGCGAACTGGTTGTTTTCATAACTCCGCGGATTGTCGAGCAGCCTACTCTGTCGGAAACTGAGCAACAGCAGTTTGAAGTAACAGAGTTTAGAGGGCCCGAGCCGGTTACTTCCAAGGCAGAAAGTGCCGAAAAATAACCACCCAATTCGTATTTCGTGGCTTGTGATTCGTTTGACGATTTACGGGCAACGAACTACCT
Source organism: uncultured Pirellulales bacterium (assembly GCA_964348055.1). Taxonomy (GTDB): domain Bacteria; phylum Planctomycetota; class Phycisphaerae; order Sedimentisphaerales; family Anaerobacaceae; genus JAUXAL01. Next base: position 4,521 of record CAYGBH010000273.1, on the reverse strand, counting down.
ACGACGAATTAGTCTTTCTTTACATAAAGCGTCTGGCTGGGGAAGGCAAATTCGATTTGCTCAGCCTCAAATCGCTTCATAAGCTCTAAGTTGACCCGCTCATTGACTTGGTGATACAGCCAGTAGTCGGCCGGCTTGACCCAATAGCTCATATAAATGTTCAGAGACCAGTCATTGAAATCGCTAAAGTATACTCTCGGCAGCCTATCAGGGTCGGTATTTACCTCCGGTACGTCGGCAAGAACCTCTTTGATAACTTCGACCGCCCTTTTAGCCTTCTTATGGCCTGAGTCGTAAGTTATGGTGATATTAGATGTCCTGCGAATGAACGGTCGTCTGCCTATGTTTTCCACGGTCGAGCTTGTAATTACACTATTGGGTACGGTTACAAGATGGCCCTCCAATGTGCGTATGCGTGTGCTTCTAAAGCCGACTTCCTCGACCGGCCCTCGATGCTCACCGATTTTTACAAGCTCACCCATTTGAAAAGGCCGATCCGCAAAAATGGTTACCGAGCCGAAGAAATTGGCGATGGTGTCTTTGGCTGCCAGAGCAATAGCAATACCGCCAACGCCGGCACCGAGCAGAATAGACTTGACGTTCGCGCCTAAGATATTCTCGGCGATAAGAAGGATCGCGATGATTGCTATTGTTATTCGCAGGGCCTTACGCACGACAGGCACGAGCATATCGTCGAGTTTGGTTTCTGTCTTTCCGACCAGGCGGTTCAGATAGTATTCAATAACGTCCACGAGCCGGTAAAGGGCGTAGGCCGCCGCAACAGCCGCTATCACCCGGGCGATTGTTGTCCATCCAGTGCTGATTGTGGTTCGTATGCCTTTTTCGTCATCGAAAACCAGAGGAACCTTGGCAAGAAACATGCCGGCTGCGAATATTGTCACGTACACGGGGTTTGCCAGCGCTTTGAGCAACAGTGTCAGCGGCCCCTCGCCTCTTTTTTTCGCCAGTCGCAGAGTATAGCTGTTGATGGCAAACTGGACGATTCGGCCGGCAACCATTGCCACCAGTACTACCAGCAAAACAAGCCCAAACCGCCAGATTTCGTTACCTCTTACGATTTCGGTCCTTAGAAACCCTTCTGACAAGCCTATTATTGTTATTGCTGACACTGTCATATTTAATCTCCCTTATCGTATGGCGATTTTATGTTTCCTGTTTTTTACTTTTACCTTTTGCTATTTTATATCCAATTGCCATTGACCTTTCCACCAAAACAACTGTTTTTTGTATAACTTTTGCTTTACGCACAACGAAAGATGTGCGAAAATGCTTATTTGATCTCAAAGTATCAGGGTTCGAGAGTAGGAGACTTGTCAAGTACTTCTTGTTCAAATACTCGCATGATGAAACGCGCAACACTAAATTTTATTGTTGATGTTATCAGCTTTGTCGATTTGCTGTGTTTGGCGGTTACCGGCTTTATTATGAAGTACATATTGCCGCCCGGCACCGGCGGATACGGCCGAGGATTTCGCGGAGGCCGTGGATTTTATACAGCGGATGGGCCTGGACCGATTAAGTACTTCTGGTCGATGACCCGGCACGAATGGGGCTATATCCATTTTTATTTGGCTGCTCTGTTTGTTATTCTGATGGTTGTGCATATCATCCTGCACTGGACCTGGATAAAAAGTTACTTCAAATCGCTTCTGGGTTTTTCGCAAAAAACGACCAGCCGATAGCTCAAAGATTCTTTGCGCAGATTAACAAAGCTGAGAATTGGAGTATTTTAAAAATGGGGGGAAATTGGTGTTTTTCAGTTTTTTGGGGTTCATTTCCCTGCGGATCTTCGTTTTCGGTCTAATAATGGGGACTGGGGCGTCAGCTTACAGGGGATGGGCAAGCTGGGCAAGATAAAAACGTCAAAGAAGTAAGCATAAATTGGCATAAATTGGTCATAAATTAATAAAAATGAGCGCTTTTTTAGGTAAAAATGAGTAAAAATTAACACTTTTTTGAAATTAACACTTTGTTAGTTTAGGCAGTATAGGGGATCCTAATATATTATCGGACGTTGCGGATGGGTGGAGGTGAGGTTGATTATATACGGTTGGTAGTTGAGTGGAAAGACTTCGTTCTGTGAGGTTAAGGTACTCCCACTTTTCAAGACCAACAATTGGGTTGTTTAAGGTGTCAAGCTGTGGCACAGCTATGGTGGGAGTGGTTAGGTGGGATGGGGAAGTAGTTCGGCAGGGTGGTTGTGGCAGATCAATGGTCTCTCGATGCTGGATATTTCAGCCTTCCCTGAAGCGGCGGCCGACAAACGATGCTGGGAACTCGTAAGATTGGTTAGTATTGAGGCGTTGGTATCTAAAATATTATCGGACGTTGCGGATTTGTTGTTGGTATGGTTGATTATATATGATCGGTAGTTGAGTGGAAAGTCTTCGTTTTGCTGTGGCACACATATGGTGTGAGTGGTTAGGTGGGATGGGGAGTGGTTCGGCAGGGTGCTTAGGATAGGTGAGTGGTGGCTCGTGAGTGGTAGTATGATGCTGGATGCTCGTAAGGCGGTGAGTGGGAGCATGATTTTTGGGCGATACGTAAGCGCCAGGCGAAGTATAACAGCTACGAAGTATAACAGCTACGATAAAAAAGAAGGGCTGACAGTGTCTCAAGCTGTCAGCCCTCATAGTATACTAAACGTTTTGTCTCTTTCTAAGGTGCGCTAATCCACTGACCGGATCGTCTATGGAGTTATCGCGTGGTCGTAAATGCGGACATTATCAATCAGGCCGGAGAAGAAGCTGCCGGATTCAAGATCCTTTCCCGCTCCAATTTGCAGGTCCCCAACTAGGTAGCCCTGATCATATGTGTCAGATGCGACCTCTACATCATCAACGTACAGGATTCTGTTGGAACCATCCCACGCCAGGCCTATGCAGTGCCAGTTGCCATCCGTGATAACTGTCTGAGACAGCAACGGAAGGCTGGACTTTCCGAGAAACCGCAGCTCTGTCATCAAGCTACCATTGGTCGTATCTGCACCGAGCCAATCTGAAGCGCCTGCTTGTGAAAATACTACTTGACCAGGCATACCGCCCTTAATCCAGGCAAATACGCTGAACACCGCTTTTGCTCGGTCCAGCATAAGAGCAGTGCTGAAATAATCATCAGTCCCGTCGAAGGCAAGTGCTCCATCTACTATGCCACCCTCCGGCTGCCAGAGGGCATCACCAAACACAACGGCATCGTTATTAGCGGCATTGTCATAAGCAATGTCACCTTCTGTTTCGTCGAGCTTCCAGTATGCAACCAATTCAGGTGGAAGAACTTCCTCAAACAAATGCTCAGCAAGGACTATCAGATCCTGGACATCGACAATTCCATCGCCCCAGGGCATCGGTCCAATGTCACACAATTGGTTGTCTGTTCCCCAGTGGTCAACAATAATGCACATGTCGGCGGCATCGACAATCCCATCGCCGTTCAAATCGACGATGGGGATGACTGGTACCTGCCACAGGTCCGCATTGCCAGATCCGCCGGAGCGGTTGGTGACGAAGTAGAGGCTAGATCCGTCGGCAGAGATGCTTGGATTGCCCTCGAAATTCGAACTGTTGACAATCGGGCCGAGATTCACCGGCTCGCCCCAGGGATCGTTCTCTGTAGCACGTCTGCTTACATAAATATCGAAACCGCCATATCCGCCAGCCCGGTTGGATTGGAAGAAAAGTAACAGGCCATCAGCAGAGATGCTCGGTGTAGCTTCAAAAGATGAAGTATTGACCGTTGGACCGAGATTTATAGGACTTCCCCAGTCATCACTTTTTGTTGCCCGTGTAGTTACCCATATGTCACGACTCCCGGACCCGCCGGGTCGATCAGAGACGAAGAAGAGCGATAGACCATCGGCCGTGATGCTCGGAGCAACGTCCCTATATGGACTGTTAACTGTTGATCCAAGGTTAATCGGTGTGCCCCATTCATCTTCTGTAGTCTCCCGTGTTGTCAACCATATGTCCCAAGCACCATACCCACCGGACCGGTCGGAATAAAAGTAAAGCGTAAGGCCATCGGCCATGATGCACGGTGTACCATCTTCAGACGAAGTGTTGATCGTTGGCCCGAGATTTACTGGGGCGTCCCAAGGATCTGAAATTGTTTCCCGTGTGGCTACCCACAAGTCAAAACCACCATACCCACCGGACCGGTCAGAACTAAAGTAAAGCGTAAGACCGTCAGCCGAAATGCTTGGAATAACATCTCGAGCCGAGCTATTAACAGTAGGCCCGAGATTGACGGGAGTGCCGAAGGTGAAATCTGCGTTCACATCCCTAACACCGGGTATAACAACCCAGACCAGAGCTAAAATTAGAATGTTTCTTTTATGGTTCATGATTGTTCTTCCTTTCTTGTTTAATTTTTCTAATGTACAGATACTGTAAATTCTTTCGTGTCCAACTTGCATTTTGCAACCTATTCAGCTGGAGGAACTACCTCAAACAAATGCTCAGCAAGAACGATCAGATCATGGACATCGACGATGCCATCGCCCCA
>CAYGBH010000272.1:0-5886 GCA_964348055.1 uncultured Pirellulales bacterium | reverse complement strand
TTATAGCCGAAACAACTCTAACCGGCTGGAGGCCTGGCTTGCATAGTTTCCGTGCGCTAAATTTCGGCTTTTACGTAAGCAACTGTTGGTGAAGTACTTACGAGATAAGAATTTTTCCCGAATTACGAGATAACGGGCTTTCGGGTTGTAGGTGGGTTGTAAAGATTTTCGCGTGAAAATGGGGCTGTTTTGGGACATCTGTGGAAGGAAATGCTGGAGAGGTACAGATGAAATAACACGCTTGTCGATAAGTTGTGGCTGTTAAGCCTATGGCTTAGCGGCCAACTTTTTTCTCACTAGAGGTTGTCGTTGTCACAAATCATGCCTTCTTCCCAATCAATAAAGCTAACTCTCTCCATTTCCAATAACAATCAACTTCTTCAAAACCAATCTTGCGAAGGCATTTTAGTTGAGTCTCTACATCAAGCAGGATGTTTGATTTATCTTCATCTGCTAAGGTCATTCCCAGTATGGCAAAGAACTTTACATGTAGGGTATGCGTTGGAGAGGAAACATGTTCTAAGTTACAAAAAACCCCGCCATTTTTCAGGATTTGCCAGATCTCTTTATATAGTTCACATTTTCTTTTATCACCAACATGATGTATTGAAAAACTCGATACAATGACATCAAAACTACCCAATGATGATGGTAAAGGATGGTTTATGTCATGTTCAATGACTTTAACGCGTTTTTCCTTTGTGTATCTATCCCTTAGCTTTTCTATCATGAGAGGCGAAAAATCTAATGCAACACCTAAGGCATCGGGGCACTTCAATAGACAAAGATCTAATAACCTCCCATCTCCAGCACCAATATCAAGGATTCTCTCAGCTTGAGGAGGGATTTCTTCTAAAAGTACTGACTCGCCCTCGGTGCGATGTGGTATTTTGTCTGCTCTACTCAAATATCTTAAAGCATGCTCGATTGATTTCCATTCTTTTGACATATTTGATAATACTTGCTACATGAATTAATTGCATTTGTCAAGCACAAATGAGATGGCGTGCCACCCCGTCTTTCTAGATAACAGGCAATTGGATTTCCCATATACATCGCTTACAACATTTCCAAAACCGTTGATTTAGGTCTAAAATTCAGTAGTTGCAACGTACTTCTTGGCAAGAGAAGGGCTGGGCGAATCCCCTTTCAAAGGTTGCGGTGACTCAAGGGAAGCCATATAATTAAGGTTCGCATGTTTTGTGCTCCCACGAGGCTACAGCATTTGTCTATGCGCCGCTGAAAGGCATCTACAATGGAGATTGCTGATGAGCAAGGCGAAGAAAGAAAACAATAAGCGGCCTAATGGTGATGGAGCTGGTCCCACCCGTTCTTTCGACAGCTCAGTGACAGGACCGGGCAGCCAAATTGGTCAGTTCCGGATTGAGCGGGAGCTTGGCCGCGGGGCTGTGGGGGTAGTTTACTTGGCCCACGATACCAAGCTTGACCGCGAGGTTGCCATCAAGAGCCTGCCGGCTGAAGTAATGGGCGACCCTAAGACACGATCGCGCTTCTCTCGCGAGGCACGAGTTCTGGCATCGTTGAATCACCCAAACATCGCCACTATCCACGACGAACTGGAAGAGGCTGAGGGCTTCGTTCATCTGGTTCTCGAATATGTTCCCGGCCAGACGTTGACTTCGAAAATCAGCGAATTCGTGTTGTACCGAAAGAAGGGAATAGTGAAACGCTCGAGTGGGAACCGAAGGATCACGAAAAACGGGTTGTTCCAATGTCTGATGGAACGTCACAGCTGCTCGCTAACCTTCAGGCTCGCTCAACAGAAGGGCACCCTTACATCTTCATCTCCCATGAACGTCTGGCCTTGATTATACGCCGTCGAGAAGCAGGCGATTGGACACCTATATCGGATATAATCAACAATGTGCCTAGAGATTTTGATGTGGTTCGCCGGCGAGCTGGGGTGAAGAAGTGTACACTGCACGACCTTCGCCGCTCAGCCATCACAAACTGGGCTCAGAAACTGCCGATTCAAGTGGTCCAGCAGCTCGCAGGACACGCGAGCATGGCAACGACGAGGAAATATTACCTGGCGGTGCGGTCCGAAGACCTGGCCTCTGCGAACATGCTGTTGAACAGCATTCTGACGAGAACGCCTGACGACTGACACTAAATTGACACTTTTGGCTGGTTTTGCCGATTTTTGGGCCTGAAAAGAATTGACAACATGTGCACGAAGCTGTTATTCTACAGGCGTTTAGATGATTTATGGCGGCGTAGCTCAGATGGTCAGAGCATGGGATTCATAAGCCCAGGGTCCTCGGTTCGAGTCCGAGCGCCGCTAATTTCGTCTCTCGTGGTTCGTGAATCGTATTTCGTAAAAGAAAACGAGATGCGAAATACGAGCGACGAGATACGAAGCTGCCCCCATCGTCTAGTGGCTTAGGATATCAGGTTCTCATCCTGGAGACAGGGGTTCGACTCCCCTTGGGGGTATTTTTCAGTTATCTCAAGACCAAGAAAAATAATACGACATGCGCCTGATACAATGTCCAAAATGTGGCTCAAAGGTTAAGTTGCGTCCCCGTAGCTTTAGCCAGTGGCGTAAAGGTAGAAGACAATGCCACAATTGTGGAGCATGGCTGGAGTTTTCCAATCCTGTATTTGTAGGTGGGATTAGTGGCCTTTTATTTGGGGCAATTATTATAAGCTCCAAATATTGGGGTTTCACAAATCAATGGCTCACGCTCGCAATTGTAATACCGATCTGTTGGTTACTTGGGGCCATCATTATCAAGACTATGGGGCGTTGGGAGGTCCTCCCAGAGGGTTTTAAAGATTCTCCAAAAATTCAATTCTGGTCCCGAGTTCTTTCTATCAGTTCTTGGTTCGCAGCTATAGCCATAACAATTACTGTTATCAACCAGGTACTGATGACCCGAAAACTCGTTATGACCTTACAATCGACCTCATATGATCCTGATATCGTGGATCAAGCTCTTCAGTTCTGGTGGGTTTCAATTAAGCTTAATGCCGTGGTCGGTTACGGAGTCTCAGCTATTGCGTTTATGATCTGTATTGTCGCCTCATTTATGAGAAGAAGAGCCAGAATACCTGACCAGCTATGTATTTCCAGCGACTGAAAACTATTTCCTAAGCAAGAATCGTCCGATTATTTTCGGTTGACTGTGAATAATGGTCTTGGAAGAAACACAAAAACAAAAGGACAAAGCATACATGCGATTGGTCGTTGACCAAGCGAAAATCACTGCCGACAACGGCGATGCGCCTGTTTATTTTTCGTGGAGCAGGTCCTTGACCTGCTGATGCAGTTTCGGCAGGTCCTGCTGAATGACATCCCAAATGACAGCATCCTCTACTATGTCATAGCCGTGAATGAGAATGTTCCTGAATGAGATAATCCGCTGAAAATGACTTATTTTCGATACCGTATCCGGGTCAATTCTGGATAACCTGTTGAGTGCTTCGCCTATAATCTCAAATTGACGCTCAACAGCGGATTGAAGCATCCGGTCATTTTCATAATCATCGAAAGTTTTTTCTGAAATAAAATCGAGAATATCAGCCGAGGCCAAACGAATATCTTCGAGAATCTTTTTTGATTCAAGCTGCATAGAGAACTTTCCTATTTTGATCTATCTTCTGCAAAAAATATGGATTCTTTATAGCCTTTGTCATTACCAAATCTACATCTCGGCCAAGCAGATTCTTTAAGGCTTCAAGCAGGCCAAAGTAGGTATCTGCGTACCGGCCCTGTTTCAGTGGTCTAAACTCAACCAAAAAATCAATATCGCTTGACTTCTCATCAAACCCCTCGCTTACAACAGCAGAGCCGAAGAGTTCAAGTCGGCTCACATTGAACTTTGAGCAAATCTGTCTGATTTCAGAAATATGTTTTTCAATAAGAGCAACCATAAAATTCCTTCGGAAACAAACACATATCAAAAACACACTATTTTACTTTTATGCCCTGTCACGTAACTCTATTATACCAAAACACTGCTATCGCTGGAATGAATTTTACATTTGAAGGTTTTTCGATTAAGATTTTTTTGCAAAAACGAATTCTTAACAAAAATGGCTGAAAAAGATAAAAACTATATGAGACTTGCTATTGAGCAAGCGAAAATTGCCGAGGAAAACGGTGATGTTCCCATAGGGGCGGTCATCGTTTATCAAGACCAAATAATCGGCAAGGCGTACAACCAAAGAGAGCAGTTGCAAGACCCAACAGCACACGCTGAAATAATCGCCTTAACTCAAGCGGCAGCAGCATTAGAAAACTGGCACTTGAACGGCTGTACGATGTACGTTACATTGGAGCCGTGTCCTATGTGTGCAGGAGCACTGGTTTTAGCAAGGATTGACCGGCTGGTCTATGGCTGTGACGACCCAAAGACAGGAGCAGTAACAAGCCTTTACAATATCGTTACCGATGAACGGCTAAATCACCGCCTTGAGGTTACCAGCGGTGTTCTGGAAGAGCAATGCCGCCAGCAACTGCAAAAATTCTTTATAAAACGGCGAATCGAGAACAAGAACAATCAATAACAGCGCACTATTCGCCGAGCTTGACAGCCGTGCCGTAAACTAAAAGTTCGGCGGCACTGCCCACGACACTCGTAGTCATATAGCGGGCATTGATTATCGCATCAGCGCCCATCTCTGCCGCCTGGGCAATCATCCTGTTAGTAGCTGTTGCCCGAGCCCTTCCCATCATCTCTGTGTATTCAGTCAGCTCGCCGCCGAGAATCAGTCTGACTATGGCCGATAGGTCTTTGCCCAGCCAGATAGCAAATACCGTATGGCCCTGGACAAGACCAAGAATCTCGCGTGTCTCTCGGCCGGGCACTGTGTCGGAGTTGAGCAGCAAGATACTGCGGTCGGTCTCTGCAGCCGGTGGCATCTCAATCGATGGCTTGATTTTCAATTGTTCCAAGGCCAGTGTTACCAGGACCACAAGGATGCCGCCCAGAAGGCAGAACACCGCTATCCGCAGCCACCACGGCACGACCGGGTCATCGGCAACCATCACGTGCCACGGCACGCCTGCAAAAATGCAAACGAACAGGCCAATCACAAACGCCAGCGAACCAATTTGTCGAATTGCTTTCATAGCTTCTCCTTTCCTTAAACCGGATTTATTATAGCCGCATAGAGCACAGAGATAAGAGAATTCAGCCGCCGGATTGTAAACCTCATCGGCTTGGCTCAGGATAATGTAGTTATCTATTGTCCGAGACTATTGGTTATTTGTTCATTGGTATAACAGATTCATGACGTACACGTATTTTCCAGCTGCCATTACTACGGACATATAAAGCTGTCCACACGCCCTGTAAATCAGTCTTTTCGTCGCTGGTGCTGGTAAAGCTGTAACGAAATTTGGCAGTAACAAGAGCAGCGTCAGTATCGATGACATTAATATACATCTGGTCCCATACTGCAAGATTGACTTCTTTTAAGATATCATAGTAGGCCATTATATTCTCAGAAAGCTTCTCAAATGAAGGGTATAACGTATCATTACTAACAGCCATAGCATCTTCTGTATAATGACTTAAAGCAGTGGCTGCATCTTTCGCATTTAGGTGCTCAATGGCTGCCTGTTCTACTTCGGCCTTTATCTGGACAATTCGACTCTCTGTCAGTTTCGATGAATCAGGACTTTGACAAGAACCCACTATAAATACTCCTAAAATAACTGATGCTATAGTAAATGATTGTTTCATAAATTACATGCCTTAACTAATCATTAATTTACAATTTTTTTCAATAGTTTTATCCAGCAATTCTTAAAGCACTATAAATTCCTCTTCAATCATTACCGCTTTTGAGATCAAGCGGCTTTTAGTTATTTGCTTTTGACTGTCTGGTTCAATTCAGCGATGCGAAGCTCCAGCC
>CAYGBH010000271.1:0-5893 GCA_964348055.1 uncultured Pirellulales bacterium | reverse complement strand
AATAATTGTTCAGGCTCTGTAGAAAAGACCATATGTCATTTCGACCGAAGCCCCCGTTCTTGCTTTCGCAAGTCCGCAGGATGGCCAAGCCCAGATGGCCAAGCCCAAAAGCACGGCGCGGAGCGGAGAAATCTATTAGAAAACAGCCGGCCGAGGCGGGGAAAAAACGCTTGCATTGTACGCCTGCTTGCGGCACACTTTCAACGTACAGGCGCAAGGAGGCTCAATTATGGGCGATAAACGTTTTTTCTTTGCCGGTGGGGGAACAGGGGGACATATTTATCCTGCTGTTGCTGTGGCAGAGAAAATACGCAAACTCGAACCGACAGCAGGAATACATTTTTTTTGCAGCGCTCGCAATATTGATGCACAAATCCTTAAGCAAACCGGCTTCGAATATACTGTATTGCCGGCCGAAGGTTTTTCCCTTCGGCCGAGTAAACTAATCGGTTTTTGCAATTCGTTTCTGAAGAGCTACAAAATTGTCGGCAGCGCAATTGCCGACAGTAAGAGCGCTGTGGTGACAGGCCTCGGCGGCTTTGTCGCAGGGCCGGTTTGTTTGGCGGCGCACAAACGCAAATTGCCCATCGCGCTGTTGAATGTTGATATTGTGCCAGGGCGGGCAAATAAGATAATAGGGCGTTGGGCGGACGAGATTTTCGTGCAATTTGAGGATACCGGGCGATATTTTGCGCGCAGCGGCGCGAAGGTCAATGTTTTCGGCTGTCCCCTGCGAAGCGGCTTTGCAAATCCTCAGCCGAATAAAGCGATAGAGCAGTTGGGTCTTGATAGAGGAAAGAAGATTTTGCTTATAACCGGTGCATCGAGCGGCTCGGAAAATATCAACACGGCAGTATGTTCACTGTTGGAAAAGTTAGCTGCCTTTGCAGATTACTGGCAAGTGGTCCATCTGGCGGGTGTTGGTAATTACGAAAAGGTTAAAGGCAGGTACGCTAACGCCAGAATCGATTATAAGGTCTTAGGATATTTTGATGATATGCCGAACCTGCTGGCTGCTGCGGATTTGGCGGTCGGCAGAAGCGGGGCGGTCAGTGTGGCTGAATATGCAGCGACTTCGGTGCCGAGTATCTGTATGCCTTATCCGTACCACAGGGACAGGCATCAGTACTTGAACGCGGGCAAACTGGTTGAGGCGGGAGCGGCGGTTATAGTAGATGATTTGCCGGATGAAAAAAAACGAGCGGAACGGCTGTGGGAACAATTAGAGGAGTTGATGAAAGACGAGGAAAAACGACAACAGATGGCGAAGGCGTGTGAGGAAATTACGAATCTGCAAGCAGACTTGAGAATTGCAGAAAGGCTGTTGAAGGTTGGCAGATAACAGATGAGAGTAGAAAGCGGTGTTGCGGGTTGGAAACTGGGAACGGCTGAGGAGCGTTCCCAGTTTTTTCCTGAATTTGCTTGACAAAACGGCTTTAGTCGAAAATAATAATGTTTTGGTCTTTAGTCGAGTTGACCGTGCGAGGACGGGCTACAGTATCGGTGAGGACGCTCTTAAAGAGTGTCCAAGAACAAAACCACTACGTTAGTGCAGGAAAGAGAAAGACATGAATACATTCGATAAGGATTCCCAGAGCCGATATACCGGCTTTGGGGTCCCCAATACACGCCGTGATTTTCTTAAGCGGTCGATGTACCTTGGCGCTGCGGCGGTTGCTACCGGGCCGCTTGGTAAAACGCTGGCCAGGAGTTCGGCAAAGCCTGGTTCCAGGATGAAATTTGGGCTGGTTACCTACCAGTGGGGCAGGGACTGGGACCTGCCGGCACTGATAGCCAACTGTGAAAGGGCCGGAGTGCTGGGTGTCGAGCTGCGCACCGAGCACGCCCACGGTGTTGAATCGCATCTTAATGCCCGACAACGCCGGGACGTGAAGAGGCGATTTGACAACAGCGCCGTTACGCTCGTGGGCCTGGGTACCAACTTTGCCTTCCATCACGTTGACTCGGCAAAGCTTCGCGCAGATATCGAAGGGGCAAAAGAGTATATCAAGCTCTCCCACGACGTCGGTGGCTCCGGCGTGAAGGTTAAGCCGAACGACCTGCCTAAGGGCGTGCCGCATGCCAAGACGATAGAACAGATAGGCAAATCGCTGAATGAGTTGGGTCGGTTTGGCGCTGACTACTGCCAGGAGATTCGGTTAGAGGTTCACGGCTCGTGCTCGCCGCTGCCGGTCATGAAAAGGATTATGGACGTGGCCGACCATCCCAACGTCGGTGTATGCTGGAACTGCAACTCGCAGGACCTACAAGGCAGGGGACTCAAGTATAACTTTAATCTGGTCAAGGACCGGTTTGGTGATACCGTCCACATCCGCGAAGTGAACATCGGCAGCTATCCTTATCAGGAGCTGATGAACCTGTTTGTGTCGGCCGACTACGCCGGCTGGATACTTCTTGAGGCCCGCACCGGCCCCGAGGACCGCGTCAAGGCACTGGCCGAGCAACGGCAAGCCTGGGAGGAGATGGTCGCAAAAGCGCAATCTCGCAGAACAGGCCGGCGAGGTCGTTCCGGGGTCAAAATCACCGAACTTGCGGACAAGTTGAGGGTAGAAATTAAGGGAGAGCTGTTTACGGAATACAACTTCAAAAACGTTCCACGGCCCTATTTTTATCCAGTGATTGGGCCGACGGGTGAGCCGGTTATTCGCCACTGGCCGATGAAGGAAGGTCTGGATGAGGGAGACGACAGGCGCGATCACGTCCATCAACGCTCGCTGTGGTACACGCACGGAGAAGTGAATGGCCAGGACTTCTGGGGAGAGGGCGAAAAATCCGGCAAGATTGTTCACGATAAGTTCCTTGAGGTTAGTTCCGGTCGCAAGGTTGGTATCATTCAGTCGCGAAACAAATGGGTGGCGGTCAATGGCGAGGTCATCTGCACGGATACCCGGACGCATAAATTCTACAATCGAGCACGTGGGCAAATGATGGACTTCGAGATTACCATCCATGCTTCAGAGGGCAAGGTGGTTATGGGTGATACGAAGGAAGGCTCGATGGCGATTCGATTAGCGCCGACGATGCGACTCAAAGGTACAGTCGGAAAGGGACATATTCTCAACAGTGAAGGTCTTCGGGATGGCGAGACCTGGGGCAAACGTGCGGAGTGGTGCGATTATTACGGCCCCGTGAAAGGCCAGGTGGTTGGGGTGGCCATTTTTGACCATCCGCAGAATCCGAAACATCCGACCTGGTGGCACGTTCGTGATTATGGACTGTTTGCAGCCAACCCATTCGGAGTACATAACTTCGAGAACAAACCAAAAGGCGTAGGAGATATTACCATTCCGGCCGGTGAAAGTTTGACCTTTAAGTATCGGTTCTATTTTCATAAAGGCGATACGAAACGGGCTAAGGTGGCTGAATATTACCACGAATACGCGGCGACAAAATAAGCAAGATACATGCTGGAGACAAAACCTTTGTAAGAAATATTAGGAGAAGCATTATGAGCAAGTTAACTCGTAGAGATTTTATGAAAAGTACGATAGCTGCCGGTGCGGCGATGGCGTTTTTCAGTCCTAATTCAGGCGTCCGCGGTGCCAATAACGATCTGCGGTTGGCAGTGGTCGGCACTGGGGGCCAGGGCGGCAATCACATCAAGTACTTCAGCGGGATAGAGGGCGTCCGTGTAGTTGCTATTTGCGATGTGGACAGAGAGCAGGTGGGAGAAAAGGCACGCGATTTCGAAAAGAAATACGGACAAAAGGTCAAGACGTACGTTGACGTTCGCAAGCTGCTGGAAGACAAGAGCATCGATGCGATTACTTCTGCCACGCCCAACCACTGGCATTCGCTGATAACGGTATGGGCGTGCCAGGCGGGCAAGGACGTCTATATGGAAAAGCCTGTGTCGCACAATATCTGGGAAGGCCGAAAGTCGGTCCAAGCCGCACGCAAGTACGATAGGATCGTTGCGACTGGAACGCAGAAGCGATCTTCCGAGGCCCATAAAGCCGCATTCAAATGGATTGGGGAGGGCAACCTTGGCGCCATCAAGTGGGTTCGCTCTCTTTGCTACAAGGCTCGCTACGAAGGCACAAGAGGTATTGTAAACGGGACCAATGGGCCGAACGCTGTTCCCGAGACGGTGGATTATAATCTGTGGTGCGGGCCCGCCGATATGGAACCCCTGAGACGAAAGGACCTGCATTACAAGTGGCACTGGGTCTGGAACACGGGCAACGGTGACCTCGGCAACCAGGGTATTCACGAGATGGACCTTGGCCGCTGGGCGCTCGGCGACCCGAAGCTGGCGCCGCGGGTGATGAGCTTCGGTGGCAGATTCAGAGTCAACGATGCCGGCGAGACAGCCAACACCCAAATCGTATTCCTCGACTACAAGCCTGCTCCGCTAATCTTTGAGGTCCGCGGACTGGCTCGCAACAAGGGCAGCAGATCGATGGACGTCTGGCGTCGTACCGGTACCGACATCGGCGTAGTCGTGCAATGCGAAAATGGCTATTGGTCCGCGGGTGACGCCGGCGGCTGGGTCTGGGACAACAACGACAAGCGAACCGACAGGCAAATCGGCGGTGGCGGTGGGGGCGGCCATCATCAGAATTTCATCGACGCCGTACGCAGTCACAAGGTCAGTGACCTCAATGCCGACATCGAAAAAGGCCACCTCTCCAGTGCCCTGTGCCACATGGGCAATATCTCTTACCGGCTGGGCAAAAAGATGTCGGTTAGTGAGGCCCGGAGATGTATCGATAATGAGTATGTCATGGACTCGTTTAACAGGATGGTCGAGCACCTGAGGGTTAACGAGGTGGACTTAGAGAAAGAGCTGATTACCATGGGGCCAATGTTGAGGATGAATCCGGAGAAGGAAAGATTCGTCGGTGAATACAGCAAGATGGCTAACATGTATCTGAAGCGGAACTACCGCGAGCCGTTTGTGGTTCGTAACAGGGTCTGATGAAGTTTTCGTTGTGCAATGAGATGTTCGAAGGCCAGACGATGGCCGATGTCTGCTCGACCGCGAGCCGATTAGGATACGATGGGATTGAGATAGCACCCTTTACCTTAGCGGCATCGGCGAAGGATGTTAGCGCCGAGCAGCGAAAGGAAATTCGGCAGGTTATTGCTGATAACGGTCTCCAGGCCGTCGGACTCCACTGGCTCTTTGCAGGACCCGCCGGTCTGCATATGACGACCACGGATGATAAAACTTGGGGCAGGACAAGAGATTACTTGTCCTGCCTTCTTGATTTATGCAGTGACCTGGGTGGTGAAGTGTTAGTGCTCGGCTCGCCGAAGCAGCGAAGTCTGGTGGCCGGACAAACCAGGGAAGGGGCGTGGAAAAAGGCCGCCGAATTGCTCAGCAGTGTTTTGGATAAGGCTGGCGAGCTAAGTCTGACCATCTGCTTTGAGCCGCTGTCGCCCGCCGAGACCGATTTTATTAACACCGTTGACGAAGGGATGCAGTTGGTGCGTCAAATCAATCATCCAAACCTAAAGATTCATCTCGATGTCAAGGCTATGTGCTCAGAGCCGACGCCGGTACCTGATATTATCCGTTCGGTCCGGGCCCAGGATATCGGTCATTTTCATGTAAACGACCCTAACCTTTACGGCCCCGGGATGGGAGATGTGGACTATGGTCCCATCGCAGAGGCAATAAAGGACATTGGGTGGGATAAGTGGCTTTCCGTGGAGGTCTTCAAGTACGACCCGGACCCGGAGACCATCGCCCGCAAGAGCATTGAGTACCTGCGGTCGTATTTTTAGTAGGGCTAACCGAGGACTCGCCAGGCCGGCGGTGTAAGTTCCGGCACGTGCCACTTGCTGCCGCAGCGGTGGCACTTGCTCATATCCGGCCTTCTTGGATTGCCGCAATTTTGACAGGTTACCAGAACCATCTTCGGCC
>CAYGBH010000270.1:4509-5926 GCA_964348055.1 uncultured Pirellulales bacterium | reverse complement strand
TCCGTTTCCGCCAGGAAGCACATCCGGTCGAGTGTACGGGCCGGTGTCTCACTGTCGACAAATAGAGCGACCGTACCGGCCTGGATGGATTCACCATCATACATCGCCACTCTACCGCCTGGACGAAACTCCACGTTGGCAAGGTAGAATGGGATTGTGCTGCCGCTGAAGGCAAAATTAACTCGAGCATTGTCATCGTCATCATTGGCAACAAAGCCAAACCGGTACGTCTGCCACTCTTGGCCCAATTCCACCTGCCTTGAAAGCCCGAGATTTTTCCAGGGACTATGGGCCTGGCCGACGTTGCAACCAATCAGACGAGGTATATCACTGGCAGCTTCAAAGATGACAGTGTAGTACTGCTCTGCCTCTACGGGCAGAGACCTCTGGTTAAGCTGGAGGTGCCATTGAGTCTCGTCGGCCTTGGTGATCTCGATGCGAATTGCATCTCTGAACCGGCGGTGCGGCGAAACAGAAGCTTTGCATCCGGAATGCTGCTCCAGGTGCCAGTTCTCTGGTACGCCTCCGCCTTGCGGAATTGCCTGAAAGCTGCCGTTGCTTAAAAGGTTCTCACCAAGCGGGCCAGCTCCCTGCGACCAGGCTGTGCGCAAATTATCATCTAAACCATAGCAGCTGGTCAGCCACGTATTGAACTTGCTCTGCAAAATTTCCGCATAATACGGAGCAAGTGTCCGCAGCGTCTCCTCTCCGTCCCACATAAAGAAGCTATTTTCATTAGTGATTTCGACAATGGCCACAGCCGGGTCATCGGTGTAACGAACATTGCGATACGGGTTGACGTGGGTCAATAGTTCGCGGGCGTACTTCTTCTGAGCGTCAACCAGTTCAGGCGTGAAGATATTGTAGATTTTGTCGTATTGGCGGTTGGTTTCCGGCAGGCCGAGATACCGGCTGTGCACTCGCCCAACGTGAAGATTAATATTGACAAAGATTCCGTGACGAGCAAGCTGGTCG
Organism: uncultured Pirellulales bacterium; assembly: GCA_964348055.1. Lineage (GTDB taxonomy): Bacteria > Planctomycetota > Phycisphaerae > Sedimentisphaerales > Anaerobacaceae > JAUXAL01. The sequence goes on along the minus strand of CAYGBH010000270.1, from coordinate 4,951 downwards.
ATAAAATAGTCAAGCCTGTCAAGGGCCTCGGGAGTAATGGTTTTGCCGTCCTGGGCGTTCCACAGCCCACGAGGCCACTGAGCGGAGTCCATATGGTGACATCGGACGGCGTTGACGCCGGCCATAGCCAGACGAGCAGCGACATGCGGGGCATCCTCGTGTCTGGGCAGATTCGCCCCGAATGACAGATTGACACCCCAGAGGCGGACACGCCGGTCGCCGCGATAGAAGTGCCCGGACCGCGCAACCAGGCGGTCGGAATCGGTCTCAATCGGCTTAAAGGAGGTAACCGCCATTGGCGAATTGGCATCCGGCTCTGCGGGAATCACGAAAGGAACAAAGTCCTGTGCTGCCCCACTACAAGCAAAAACGCAAGTCACAAATGCAAAAGTCAAAAATTGTATTGTCGGCCCTGAGCTTAGGTTCCGCCGGCAGGCGTCCT
>CAYGBH010000270.1:0-4409 GCA_964348055.1 uncultured Pirellulales bacterium | reverse complement strand
CTGCGGGCCGCGCGCATTTTTATTATTGTGGTGTAGTCGATGTATCATCGTTACCTCTGGTTTTGTTGTCTGTACCCCCGTGCTCTCTGCGAAAGCAGAAACGGGGGCTTGGTGAAAACGAGACTCACCCTAAGAAACACACATTTAAACCCAAAATGGGCATGATTGCAAGTATAATTCATATTCAGGCTTGGCAGTTTACCACGATTGAGTTAAAATTAATAGGTCACGTACGAGGCGGATTGACTTTGGAAACCTCATAGACTATATTAAGCTTTGTTGCCGTCTCGGGAATCGCGAGGAAATAGAAGATATGGCGAATTCAAAGGCTATCAGTAAGACACCAAGTTCTTGCCTATCAGAGCGGCACCTGACTCGCGGCAGCCGACTGGGCAAGTATCGCCTTGAGAAACGTCTTGGCACCGGTGGATACTGCGAGGTCTGGAAGGCTAAGGACCGCGTGGAGGGCATCTGGGTCGCTTTGAAGATACCGCAGGCCGGTGTCAACGGTGAACGCGACAATCAAGCTCTCTTGAGGGAAGTCCGCCTGATTGCGCAACTGCGGCATCCCCACATAATGCCGGTCAAGAATGCCGATATCATCGATGGTTATACTGTGCTGGCCACGCAGTTGTCCGTCGGCACTCTGGGCGACCGCTCCAAACCCATGTCTGTGCGGCGAATCGTATCAATCATCAGCCAGATTCTTGACGGACTGGCCTATGCACATCGCAAGCGGTTAGTCCACTGCGACGTTACGCCCGGAAATATATTTTTGTTTCCAAACAGCCGCGCTGCGCTGGGCGACTTTGGAATCTCGCTTAAGCTCAAAGGTCGAATGGAAACCGTTGACGATTTCGGCACGCCCGGCTATGTCGCGCCCGAGCAGGCCTACGGAAGGCCCACCTATCGCAGCGATTGTTTTTCTGCCGCTCTAATCCTCTATGAGTACATCACGGGAATCCTGCCGCGTTGGCCTTTTCATTGGCCGCCCCGAGGATACAAACGTCTGCGTGCACGAACCAGTATTGCTTTTCTTAAATTTATGCGGAAGTCTTTGTCGGTCGACCCCGCGCGACGTTTCGCCAGTGCCGAAGAGATGCTCCCAGCCCTGCTGGAGGCGATACCCAAGTCCCTGCGAAACGGGCCCGGTTTGAAATTGGAAATCAAAAAGAAACTCGACTGGCGGCAGACGCGACGCAAGACCTTCGTCAAGCGATATGGTAAAGTTCTTCCTGTGATTTTCCGATGCATACAATGCGGCGAACCACTCGCCGAGAGCATGGCAATCTGCCCCTGGTGCGGCAGCGGGCGCAACCGGTTCGACAGGCATAGCCAATTCAGTCATATTTGTCCGCGCTGTCACAAGGGGGTTTTACCTGAATGGCGTTTTTGTCCGTGGTGTTACGGGGCCGGTTTTGAGTCACCGAGCTCCGTCCGTTCGACCGGCGTGCAATATCATGCCCGGTGCAAATACTGCGGTGGGAAACTTATGCGTTTTATGCGTTATTGTCCGTGGTGCCGGCGGAAAGTGCGACGCTCTTGGCAAGTCCGGCCTTTTCCTGAAATATGCAGTCGGTGTAACTGGTCGATAGACTCAGAGTTTTGGAATTACTGCCCTTGGTGCAAACAAATTCTAATTGTGTAAGTGCCTGCCCGGGTTTTCTTTATGCCCTGCGCATAAAGAGCCAAGCGATAAAGACCGGCAATAAATGAAGAAAGAACCACAAGATACACTAATATCTTCCTTGCCATTCTGTTGTGCCGCCGAAAGTCACATCGGGAAGGTGCGAGACGAAAATCAGGACACCTTTTTCATCGAACGGGAGCTGGGCCTGTTTATCGTCGCCGACGGAATGGGAGGACAACGGGGGGGACAGCTTGCCTCAAAGATCGTAAGTGAAGATTTACCAGTCATGATTGAGCTTCGGCTTGATAAGCTCAAAGTCGGCAGCCCGGCAGCAATAAGGTCAATGTTCAAAAAGACCATCGTGGAACAGAGCAGGCAATTGCAACTCGAAGGGACAAGCGAGACCGGATACAAGGACATGGGGACAACGCTGGTCACAGCTCTGCTAAGGAACAATCGCGCTTATATTGCCAATCTCGGTGACAGTAGAATCTACCGTTTTCGCAAGGAGAGGCTGGTGCAGCTTACAAAAGACCATTCCGTGGTATCTGAACTTGTGGATAAAGGCAAAATCAAGCCCGAAGAAGCCAACAACCACGAGGCTCAAGGTGAAATCACCCATTACGTTGGCATGGAAGACAAGGCCAAGCCTTATATCCGTTCTTTTGGTCTAAAAAAAGGAGACCGATTGTTGCTATGTACGGATGGCCTTACAGATTCAATAGACGATAAAACCATTGCTTCGGTTTTAGGTACCAATGATGACTGCACAACTGCCTGTCAAGCGCTCATCAATGCTGCCAATGCCGCTGGCGGCCACGACAACATTACCGTTGTTATTGTCGATTGGCTCAACAATTCGTAAATAGCCTCGTTTATTTCGGTTTTTTACCATAATAGTTCTTGTAGAAATTCCATCTGCCCTTGCATAAATGCTGGTAAGGTAATATGATTGGGCCACCAATGCCGAACAGACAGTATCAAATAGGGAGTGAAAAATGGCACACAAATTCATCAACCAGATCCTCCCGGGAGAGGCTATCGACGATATCTATATAATAAGAGACCCAATTCTGCGAAGCACAACGCGAGGCGATTTGTACATAGCGATGTTCCTTTCAGACCGCAGCGGGCAATTAAACGGACGGATGTGGCAGGCGACCGAAACGATTTACAAGGCGCTGCCGAAACCCGGCTTTGTCTACATACAGGGCAGAAGCGAGCTTTATCAAAACAACCTGCAAATCATCGTAAATAACATCAGCGTCGTTGATGCAAGTGAGGTCTGTATCGAGGATTTTCTTGCGCGAACGGACAAAGACACAAAGCAAATGTTCGAGGAGGTAAAAAAGATAGTAGGCCGAATAAAAAATCCGCAGTTAAAGGCACTGGCCGGAGAATTCCTGGCCGATGCCGAGCTGATGGAGAAATTCCGCAATGCGCCGGGAGGGGTGAAGCTCCATCATGATTATATCGGCGGGCTGCTGGAGCACACTCACAATATGCTGCGAGCGGCTGTTGCGATATTGCCGTTGTATCCAAACGTACAGGCAGATTTGGTTTTGGCTGGAATTTTTCTTCACGATATGGGCAAAACCGAAGAGCTTACGTACGATATGGCCTTTTCATATACCGATTCGGGGCAGCTAATCGGCCATATCGTACAAAGCCTTCTTATGATAAACAAAAAGGCCGATGCGCTGAAGGCCAGGGGGACGCAGATTGAGCAAACGGTCCTGGATGCACTCGGCCATATTACTCTGTCGCACCACGGTCAATATGATTTCGGCTCGCCAAAGCTGCCGGCGACGGCTGAAGCCTTTATGGTCTATTATATCGACGATTTGGACGCCAAGATGAGCCAGGTCACCACGGCGATCGACAACGAGTTAAGCGATTCAAACTGGACCACCTGGAAAAGCGCTTTGCAGACCCGGCTTTATAGGAAACGGATAGAATAAAGGACATTGATTCAGTTCGGACAAAAAAACAACCCGGCCAAGCTCCCCCGCAAGAGTCAGCTCAGCCGGGGGGCCTTAAACTTTATTATTATTGTGCTGGCGATATTCACCGCATCTACTTATAATATCTATTATCCCATGATGATTTATCAATATTTATATCAGCACTGTGACAACAGTATGTCACAGCTCGGGAAAAAAATGTGTAATTAGTGTGTCACCGCCACAAAACTCCCTGTACCGGGTGCGCGGTTAGTGGTGATTTCGTGCTCACAACTCGGGGCTGATTTTAGAGGGTTCCCATTTCGCCATCTTTTTGCGAAATGGGGTCCCAGAAACTATTTCAAACCATGGCCCGAGCAACCGGATGATATTCGAAGCGGCCCAATACTATATTAGATACTCCGCGTGGAGTCCCGCTTAAAGACGATGCCGGAAAATCGCCAGATTTTTTCGAACTGCTTCTGGTGCATCACCCTCCTGCCTATAACCGGGTCAGCAACAGTGATTGTATGGTCCGAGACTTCGAGGACAGTCAAGCAGTGGTCCAGGAGAAATGCGTTTCTTACCACAGCTAACGTAATGCCTGCATCCTTTAGCTGCTCGATCGAGTCGAAGCGACGATACTGACATTTTAGACCATCAGCGCTGTAACGATTTTGAACAGCCGAGGAAAGGCAAGACATAATGGTACCTGCGACCGGGCTGGTGTAAGAAAGTATAGCCATTTCTCCCTCGTCGGCGGATAAGCCCAATTTTCCAAGAGCTGTTACCGCCGCAGCCGGACCACAGGTGTAACTTGTAGTCTGAAGGCAGAT
>CAYGBH010000269.1:0-5937 GCA_964348055.1 uncultured Pirellulales bacterium | reverse complement strand
TGAGAAGATGACTCTTTTGAAAGAAGCCATACTGGTTTTGAAGCCGCGGTACCAGGCTATCATCACACTGCGTTTCTTTGAGAATTTAAAATTGACCGAAATTGCCGAGGTGGTTGGCTGCAGTGCCGGTACAGTCCGCAGCCAGTTAGCACGAGCACTCGCAAAAATGCGAAAATTCTTAGCCACAGAGTTTACAGAAAAATCAGAGGTAATCGAAAATGAACAATGACGAAAGACAATTTGAAGATTTCGTTGGTAATATAAAGTTTGACGATACTCCTGATCCCGGTCATCGCGACAAATTAGAACAGAAGCTCCTCGCTGTTTTAGGCAAGCAACCTCAGCAAGAAAGAATGTGGAGAGTAATTCTGAAAAGCAGAATGACAAGACTTGTCGCTGCTGCCATGATCATTTTGGCTGTTGTACTATCAGTAAGCATCTTAAACAAGTCAACTCCAGCTGCTTGGGCCGTCGAAGATACTGCCGAAGCACTTGGACGATACAACGCGATTCATATCTCCGGCATTTTCACAGATGCAAACGGTTCAGAGGTTGGTTACAACATCTGGGCAAGAGCTGACGAAGATCGCACTGAATCCGACGAATTCCGCTTGGAGCAGGAAGATGGTCAAGTTAAGTGGGGTAAAGGTAACAATGTTTATCATTATAACTCAAAAGAGAACACCCTCCACATTAGGCGTGGACAGCCATACAGAGCTCTCACGCCTTGGCTGGATAAAAACTTCTTTCGAGAATTGAAACAATTCTCAGAAGATTGGCAAATCCTATATGGCAAAGATGCTGACACAGGGCGTGACCGTGTCTTTTTAACCTGCCGCTCCACAGTAGAGGTTAAGTCCTTATGGTTAGAGTTCGATAGAGAAACGAACTTGCTTGTCAGGGTCAAGTGCTGGTCAAACTACGACCGCGAGGGCAAACCAGATCTTGTCGCCCAAAAAATAGTTTATTACGAAGACCTACCGGATGGAGTCTTTGAATTTAAGGTTCCCGAGGGAGTAAGGGTGAACGATTGTCAGAGAAATATTTTAGGAGATGACAAATGATTAAGATAACTACATACATTATCAGTGTTTGTTTTCTTTTTGTAGCATCCGTATTCGGCCAAATCAAATACCCGTTTGGCGCTACTGTGGGGGATGATGACATTTTAGCTTATTGGTATAATATTCGCGAAGACTCTATAAAGCTGAATTACTTAGATACAACTTTTCACTTTGGTTCGTCACTACAAATTTATGGTAAGGTTCCCGGCAGCTCATTCACTGTAAAAGCTGAGGTATACGTGACAGATAAAACCAAAGCGTTCGAAAAGATATTTAACATATACCCAGGTCAAAAGGCCGATTATTTCTCTGTTGAATATAGTAGTGGTTTCTTCAGGCTAATATGCCCCACAGAACCTTTGAAGAAAAACCCAAGCAGGATTATCGTGACAATTCAATCAGGCAAGCAGGAAAGAAAAAAAGAGGTTCGCTGTCGTTATCACAGGCTTTATGGAAAGGTTACGGATTTTGAAGGAAAGCCATTTAAAGGTTCGATAGTAGTTTGTCCTGAAGGTTTTCTTTATATCGGGATAAGTATAGGGATCAAGTGTAGTACCTCAGGCGAGTATGAAATTGAACTGCCGGAGCGAACCTACAATGCTATAGTTTGTTGTGATGAGATGTACGGAATAAAAACCTGCGAGGTTTGGGCCTGGCATATCATTATGGACTCCGACCAAAAGCTTGACTTTAAGGTGGGAACCGGAGAGGTGTATAATCTGCATGTTTGGCCAAATGATGGCGGTGGCAATGCATATTTCATTTCGTTTCGTCCGATGGTACTTCCATTAAGCGGCAACATAAAGGAAATCCCCCGATATCAAATAGAATTAAATGGCAAACAATTTGAGGTCACGAAAGCATCTCCTGAACTGACTGATAAAAACATAACGGTAAAAATCAATGGGAAGGACACCAAAATAATATCGATGCAAAAATATTATGAGACAGGAAGGATTAATTCAGCATTACCCGCCTATCTTATTCAAGTAAGCAAAGACGGCTTGGAGAAAACAGGTAAACAAACAGTGGCACTTGAATTCGAATGTGTTTGGGAATCGAAAGAAGGAAAAGCTAAACGTAACAGTATGGGATATTATCAGTTCTATCTTAACCACAAGGGATTATCGCAATACTGGTAAAAGATATTGCTATGATTTTTCCGGATGGCTTAGCTGTCAGCCAAGATCCGAGTTATGAACAAACGTTACAAGTTTTCTTTAAAGAGAAAAGATATTTTAATCTTCTTTACAGAAGCACTGGGAGTCTTTTTGTTATTCAGGCTGTATTTTGGTCTGCTCATCTCGGTCTTCTCGAATCGCTTGGGTTTTGTCGGCATACTGTTATTTTGGTTCTCATACGGGATCTTTGGCGCTATTGTTGGGTATATTGTTCGGAGATTGAATGGGGGTTGGTCTTGGCGTGACCTTGGATTTAGGATTGACAGAGGGTGGAAGCAGGATATCTGGTTTGGCATAGTAATTTATAGCCCGTTATATCTTGGCGAAGTTCCTCTTCTGCTAATATATGTGCCTTTAGTCTCAGAGCAAATGACGCAGCACCTGAAATTTACTCAGGAACTGTCACTTTTCCCGGCTTTACTTGCGATGACCGGTATCAGGATTCTCACTGCTTTTATGACAGGGGCTTTCCATGAAGAGATTAGGTTTCGTGGCTACCTTCAGGGGTTGTTTAGCAGGCAGGTAGCTCCTGCATTCGGTCTTTTTGTATCTCTCATTCCCTTCTCTCTCGGTCATTATTTTGCACATCCAAACTGGTCCCTTGTGCTGGTGCTAGATACCTTGCCCACGGGTCTTGGTTTTTGTTTAGGATATTATGCATCGAATTCCCTTATAGTGCCTATGACAACTCATACTCTGGGCAATCTTGTTGCATTTTACCCTATGCTTTTGTATTCAAGAGGTCTCAAGAAACTGTCTTACGCGAGCATATTCATATTAGCCGCCTTATTTGTAGTCATAATTATCGCTGGACGAAATGACTTAAAGCTGCTTATTAAAAAGACAAAGGAGATGTTTAAAAAATCAGGCATAACAATGAGTGTCTTGGGGGTATTCTTTGGGGTGATTCTGTTGTTCTTGCAGCCAATGTTAGCTTCCCTGAGAGCGTACTTTGAATTTGACCAGCTGACATATATTATTGTCATGATTGCATTGGCTTTATGTTGTATCTCTCTATCAAATACCAAACTAAGAGTTTGGTTGACATCACTGCTGCAAATGCCGAATAGGCTCCGGTCGACTTAATCTGAACACACCTGAGTAGAGCTATAAGCCTTCTGGATTTCAAATCCAGGTGTAGATCCATAGAAAGATACAATCGCCGGGAAGCATCGTATGAGTACCGTGTAGAGCAGCTTCAAAGCTGGTGACAAATCGTTTTTTTCCCATTCGACTGCGCTCAGGGCGGGATTTGGCGACAGATTCGATCAGCCTGGTGGTAGTCCCGATATATCGGGAAAGCTCTTTAGTAACAGAAAAAGCAATCTCCCTCCTCCGAAAGATGGTGGGGAGGAAGATTGCGGCCGTGCGAACAGAGAAGATGTTTAGCAGCGGAAGGTACTTTCGTTAAGACGTCAGCCTTATGCCTTCCCCTATTTGGTTTCGGCTCGACCGGGTTAGGAGGTAGAAGTTAAACCTGGCGGAAAAAATCAATTTTATTTAGACTAAAACAGCCGTTCAGATTGTCATATTGGTGACGATCGTTAGTTCAAAGTCTATTGGGTGCACCGAAAATGCTGGAAGATAAGCTGCTTGTTTGGAAATTAAACCATGGCAATAGAGATGCCCTGCGACTTGTCTATGAAAAGTACAAAAATGACTTATTGACTTTAGCTATTGCTCTATCAAATGACAAGACGACTGCTGAAGATGTTGTTCACGATGTTTTCGTATCTTTCGCCCAATTTGCTGGAAGGCTTCAGTTGAGAACAAGCCTAAGGAATTATTTACTAACCAGCATAGCTAATCGTGTCCGTAACCTAAGGTCTAAGCGGCGGATCATTGGTCTAACAGAATTAGATGTTGCTGATCCTGTTTCAGACACGCCGGATAAGTTAGCAATATCGGCTGAAGAATCACAGCGAATAGGCAATGCTATCAATGAGCTTCCATACGAGCAGCGTGAGGTGATAATATTGCATTTGCAGAGTGGGTTAAAGTTTAAGGCAATAGCTGAGTCACAGGGTATCTCAATCAACACTGTTCAAAGCCGTTACCGGTACGGACTAAATAAACTGCAGACAATCTTAAATAGTGAGGTGCAGAAATGAGCGCTGCAGAAAATATAGAAAGATTGGTAAAGAAATTTTATACAGCAAATAAGTCATCAATAGCAACCGGTGCAGAAATGGACACAAAAGTTCTTGACGATGCTTTGCAGGCTCTTGAGGAATCGAAAAAGGCACAATCGGCTGCTACCCAGCCGAATATATGGAGAATAATCATGAAAAGCCCAATGACTAAGCTTGCCGCTGCTGCGGTGATAATCATAGCGGTACTTATTGGCGTACATCATTTCGGCGGCTCGATCGATGGCACAAGTGTTGCCTGGGCGGATGTGCAGAAGGCATTCCTTGCCCAGTCCTGGGTACACCTGAAGTATGATAACGGCACTGAATCATGGTACAACTTGAAAACAGGAGACCACTGCCACAAACAATTACTCTCATTTGGAAACAGCTTTGTCTATATCAATCGGACAGATAATCTACGCCAGCGATATACTCCAGAACATGGTCAACATATTACCGAAAATAGACCTGCAATCTATAAAGACAATATCATCCCTGCATACGAGCCAAGAACAGCATGGAATGCTATTGTTGGACACTTAGAAAAAATGCCTGAAAATGTGGGTGTAGGTCATTGGGAATTTGAAAGGGGTATCGAACAAGTTGATGGTAAACAGCTTGTCCGATTTGACCGTTATTACAATGATGCAGCAGGAAGACGATTATTAATTAAGCAGATCTGGGCTGATCTCGAAACGCGATTACCGGTTAAGGTATGGGAACGTTTAGAATTGGCGAAACGAGAAGCACAAAATCGAGAATATATCACGGGCATCTTCTCCTTCCCTGAAACCGGTCCTCTCTCTATTTACGATTTAGGTGTGCCGAAGGATTTACCTGTCGTTCGAAACTATGACAAAATTGCAAGTGCTTCCGTTGAACAAGTGTTTAAGGCAGCTAAGGCTGTTGTCAACAAATTCCCCAGTCGCTACCGGGTAATCGTCTGGCAAAATGAGGGCAGCCACTATTTAGATATCATCTGGCGTGATGGTGATAAAATTCGGCAGTCTCGATACTTCAGTCTCATTAAAGAGCCCTATCATCTCCCTGTTCCTTGTACCGCGATGGAAGTACTGCAATGGACGCAAACGCAGGTACCAGTTGAAGTAACAATGGTTGATGGCGAGAAAAGATACCGCAGAAGTAATTTTCATCCGGGTATTAACTATGAGGATACTGAATCACGACCTACTGTTCGCGTCATGAGAGAAAAATCCCTGATGTTGAGCAGTTGGCCGCATGATATAGAGTGGCCATATGTAAAGCAGACAGCATCGCGGTTTGAACTCATACAAGATGTCCCGCAAGAATTAAGCGGATGTATTGGTTTGCGGCGCGATTCCGGCGACATTCGCCGGGAATTCTACATTGACCCGGCCCATGACTATATTTGCGTCAGATGGATATGGTGGAAATTGCGCTCGGGGAACTGGGAGAAGGAAAGGCAGTACGAGCTTTCCGCTTTCACCCGTTTGCCCGGAGGACATTGGTATGCGAGCAGCTGCCTTCTGACAACCTATGCTGACCCGGAAAGAGGGATTGGTCAAGGCGGAGCCAACT
>CAYGBH010000268.1:0-5952 GCA_964348055.1 uncultured Pirellulales bacterium | reverse complement strand
TTCAACCAAGCTGAGCACATTGGTAGAAGCGTTGACCGATGTTGCCAAGTGGCACAGTTCCAGTCCGGAATTGATGCCGAGATTCGTACGCGGTGACCTGGATTGGATTGTGATGAAATCACTGGAAAAAGACCGCAGCCATCGTGACGCCGAGATAGGCCACCAGTGCAGCGACGTACGTTAATATACGACTCATACTCATCTTCTATCTCCCCAAAACTTGCCTCAAAAGGCAAGGGTGGATCTGCATAACCTGCAGCGAGTACCCTTCGGCTCAAATCATCTCTGTAAAACCAGGTTTGGGCACAGAATAGCTGCCATGGGCGCCGGCCTTAACCGGTGGATCCATGTCGTCGCGGCACTCTTCAGGCTTGGGCGGGTAATAAAAGTCGGACTGATTAATCTGCTTCCAGGTAACCTCTTTGCCGGTGTAGCAGGATATCTGTCCCATCACAGTAATCATTGTGCTGCGAGTCATATATTCGCCGTTATTGACGGGGTTGCCGGAGCGAATCGCCGCGAATAGCACATCGTGCTCTCTTTGGTAAGGATTGCATCTGCCCTCCCAGCGCCAGGTTGTCTCGCCCGAGATTCGGCACCGCATAACGTCTGCTTTGCCTTTGCTGCCAAGCACGATACTGGAAGAATTATTGTAACATCCTGTTGTGGTGCGGCAGAAGGCGTAGACAGGCACGCCGCCTCCAAACTCATAGATGACCGAATGGTGGTCGAACACATCACCATATATCGGCTCGGTCATCGAAGATCGCCCGCCCAAACCATGACATTTTACGGGGACTTGGTTGTGCATCACCCAACTGGAACGGTCCAGGTTATGCACCAGTGACTGGGGGACATCATCTCCGGAAAGCCAACGAAAATGGTATTGGGTGCTGCACTGCCACTGGAGCTCCGAAAGTCCCGGCTTGCGAGGGATCACCCTGTACGGGGCGCGAAGGAAGTTCTCCTCAATGGCGACGACATCGCCGATGGCACCGTCGTAGATCCGCCGGATCGTCTCAGCGTACCCCGTATGGTAGCGACTTTGCAGACCGGAAACAAGGCACAGTCGTTTCTGCGTCGCCAATTTAGATGCTCGCTCCATGAGCTTGACCCCGGCCGGGTCGATGCCGTGAGGTTTCTCCACGAACACGTGCTTCCCGGCCTGAATCGCGGTCATCGTATGGAGTGGATGGAACTTGGCTGCGTTGGCAATCAGCACTACGTCCGATGACTCGATGACATGCTTGTAGCCGTCGAAGCCGGCGAAGCAGTGATCCTCGTCTACCACGACTTGATCCGGCTTCTGCTCTTTCAGGATCGCGAGTTTGCCTTTGATGCGGTCCATAAAGATATCACACATGGCAACCAGCCGGGCGCCAGAGTCCGCGGTGAGCGCCTGGGCGGCAGCGCCGGCGTTGCGTCCGCCGCAACCGATCATTCCCAACCGGATGATACCGCCGCCAGCAGCAAAGATGCTGGGATTTATGCCCAGGGCGGCAGCGGAAGTTACCATGGTCGAAGCTTTCAAGAAGTCACGCCGCGTTGTGCCAGCTGTGACTGACCGGCCCTTCTGCGAGCCAGGAGGCGTTATCGTTTTTGCCACTTTCTTGGAGTTACTCTTGTCCATTGTTTTGATTCCTTATACTATACTCTGATCATTTGGGTCGGTGGATCTGGGGGTCTCCCAAACGCAGTCTTTCGCGTTTGGGGAAGCTCCTGGCTATCCGAAAGCCTACGAAGTCCATTTGGGGCAACCACCACATGCTCTTGGGTATCTGTGGGTCCCCCGAGCGCCACCACTTTTCCTCGAAGGCCCTGGCGGCGCAGCGCAGCTCCTCTATCGAGCTGTTATAGTCACCACCGCGAGCCACGTGCACCTTACCACGCGTTGGGCCTCGGGGATTGACGGTCGGGCTTTCGTTTGCAGCATTGCTGTATGAGTTGGGGCTGTAAAAGTCGTAAACCCATTCACGGACATTGCCCAACATATCGTACAGACCCCAAGCATTCGGTTTTTTCTTGCCGACTCCGTGGGTCTGGCCATCAGCATTGGCTTCATACCAAGCGAAATCTGCAAGCCGGTTTGGGTCATTTCCAAAGCCAAAGACGTTAGTGGTGCCCGCACGGCAGGCATATTCCCATTCGGCTTCTGTTGGTAGACGATACTTCCTACCGGTCTTCCTTGAAGCCCACTTGCAGAAGGTCATGGCGTTGTGCCAAGTCATCCCCATAGCTGGATGGTTCTTCTCGTATCCCATCGTCAGGTCACCATAAACAGGCGTGGGACCGGTGACCGCGTCAACGTTGTTTTTGCTTTGCTCCGCGTCCTTGCTTGCTTGCTCAGTCTCAAAATAGTCTTTCTTTGCACTCATCGTTTCACTATAGTAGGTCAGAAAAAGCTCAAGAGTGGTCTCTGTCGTACAAAGGTAGAAGGGATCGAGGCGCACTTTGTGTTGTGGTTCTTCGTCGTCCTGGTGGCCCAATTCGCCTTTTGGGCTTCCCATTATAAATGTGCCGCCGGTAATGAGGACCATCTCAAATGAGCTTTTCTCGCCGCTTTCGGATGTAATGGTCTCGGTGTATCTCCTCGGCAGCTTACGATCCTTACCGGTCACGTCCGAGGATTGAAAGGCCGTAACACCAATGGCCAACAGTGCCATATATTTGACCACACGATAAGAAACAGTGCTATAGCGTTGCATTATAAGTTCCGGTGTATTCAATATATTAAACAGTACCCTCTGCGCCCCAAACCAAATCTCAGTATTCCCGGTCTTTGAGGATTCCCGGCTGAGGGACGGGATATTTGCCATCAGGACCAAGAAGTAGGGGTGCCGGGCCGTTATTTGTCAGCTTATCAACGTCAGGAGCAAACTCATGCTTGCAATTGAGGATGTCATCAAGGGTAACGATCTGGCCGGTATGGGCGGCCATGCGGCCCATGGAGGATACCAGGCTGGCTTCAGCGCCGCGCTTCGCCTCGTTGTATGGTTTGTTCTGACGGATTGCGTCTATAAGGTCATCCCACTCAAGCTGGTATGGACTCGGCTCGGGCTGCGGGAATCCCCAAATCAGGTTCTCCGAGGTCATGTTGTGGCCTTTGTAGGTCCGGACCTTACCCGGGTAATGGCTCCTTGTCGAGATGACAGCCGTACCTGTCGTACCGAGGGCATAGCTGGAGAACCCACCTTTACAGCCATCCATGGCCCGACCGTAGTAAAAGAGTTTGGTTCCATCAGGATAGGTGTACTCAACAGAGTAGTTGTCGAAGTTTTGATCCAGGGAATTGCCCCGGTAGTGGCGGCCACCCGTAGCATGGGCCTCGACCGGCCAGGCACCTTTCATCCACGAACACTCGTCTATCTGGTGAATGTAGTAGTCGCTGTACATGCCTCCGCTGGCCCACAGGAAGGCGTGGAATCGCTGGATCTGGTACAGTACCTCACTAATTCCGCTGGGTTTAGGGCCGGCTGTAGATGCTCGTCCGGCCATCCGGTAGGCTCGCATTGAGATAATATTGCCGATCTCACCATCTTCGATGCGACGTTTCAATTCCCGTCGGCCCCTGCAATGACGGATCATAAGGCCCACACCCACCTTGAGATTCTTCCTCACTGACTCTTCGGCAAGCTTCAGGAACTTGCGGGTGGTCGGGCCGTCAACAGTGATGGGCTTTTCCATGAAGACGTTGAGGCCTTTCCTGATGGCATACTCGAAATGTACCCATCTGAATGCCGGAGGCGTCGCAAAAATCGCCACATCTCCCGGCTTGAGACAATCCATTGCCTTTCTATAGCCGTCGAAGCCGACGAACTGACGACTCCTGGGCACATCCACCTGGTCAGAATGCCGGTTATTCAAGTTCTTGTAACTGCGAGCAACCCGGTTCCCGAAGACGTCGGCCATAGCGACAAGCTTGATCGGGCCGTTCTTGACTGATAGGGCATTCGACACTGCGCCGGTGCCCCGGCCACCGCAGCCAACCAAGGCCACCTTGATAGTGTTATTCTCCGCGGCGTAGATGCGCGGAACGACCCCGGCTGCCAGAGCCGAGGTGGCGGCGATCCGACCAGTGTTCTTCAAAAACTCGCGACGTGACGTGCTTTTTCTTGTTTTTTCGCTCATAATGATTTTCTCCTACTGACTCATATCTAATTCAAATGTGCGTTTTTTCCAGTAGTTACTATTTGTTCTTGGCCCAAGCATCATTTGGACTCTACTACCTGACATTATAGTCATGGTCCCGCACTTCGCAACCGCCTTTCTACGTCATAGTACGGAAGTGAGTTGGATAATTCTTTGTCTGTCCGGAACAACGCCAAGCTTAACCTTATCGACTGCCCTCTCAATCTCAGCCTGCTAGTTGTGCTGTAGTAACATAGCGAGCTGAGCATCTCTGCCAATTTTTGATTGTTCTTCAACCATCGATATCGCCGCTTAAGAACTACTCTTCAAAGACTGAGAGTCACTCTGTTTCCTGTATTTATTAGAGGTTATTTTCAAGTAGTGGGCATGAAACAGATTACGGTCACCTATGAAGTTCAAAGTCAAAAACTAAAATCCCTATTGCCACAATCTTTTCTAAGGCATTCTTGTTATAAAGGATGCGCAGCGGGCATTGAATCCAGCACCGAATTTTGACTTTTTCATAAATCGCTGCCCCTATAGGGGCACCCCAGAAGGTTCTATATTAGGTAAAGACAGTGTTAAGAAAGAACGGTAAAAATAATTGTCGTCAGAGGGAATTTATAATTGACGTTGGACATGACTGCTTGTATTTATAATCTAAATAGTACAAACCACCAGAGAATTCGAAGAAATATTCAAGCAAAAAGCCAAGTAACGTGCATCGTTAGTGAAAAGGTATTCCACCTCACTTGAGGTAGGCAATTCTTGGGAGGACAAATCAGCTCATGAATCCGAAGGATTTCAAAAACAAATGGCACGATCATCCGATTTTCAGGGCAGTCGATCAGAACGGCTTTGTGACCACAATCGATGGCGGCAGAATTGCTCCCGACGTAGATCCCGAGAATATTGCCGGCAATACCGTAATCAGAGTAAACAGTCTGCTTCAGGGCCCCGCTACCGTTGTGAAAGGCTCGACTGTTGTTGAAAACAGCTACTGCAGGGACGCCGCTATTGAGGACAAGGCTACGGTTAAAGACTCCATCCTTATCTCTACAGGTCAACCTCGTAGTCACCAATGTGACAGTGCAGGCAGATATATCGTCCAAAGCGGTGATGTCCACATAGGCTCTTACAGTCAAATTACCCACAGCAATCTTACCAATGCTATCGTTAACAAAGATTGTCGTATTGAGAACAGCACGTTGCTTGACTGCCGGATCGGGCCGGCAAACATCATCAACCAGGCCAAAATGACTCTCACTCACACAAAACCAGCGGTTCGACTCGACGGCCCTACCGAAATCAGCGAGGCTTGGCTGGGAAGAAAAACGCACATCCATAAACAGGGCTATTTTGAAGGTGTTTTTTCGAATGAATTTGCCGTGCTTGAATTTAACGAACAGTCGGGGCAACTGGTAGTTCGCGAAGTTCTCGATATCCCCCACGTCAGTCAATACGGCACCAATACGATTAACTCGACCAATTCCGGCCGGCTTCTGCCGCAGCCCGACATGGTCATGAAAGATTTTGGGCCGCATGTAGGACTCTGGTATGATCCACTATTGTCACATGAACCCATTCTCTTGGGGCCGTGCTGTTGGGTCAGTCCCTGGACTAAAGTCATCGGCAAGTCCGCCCAGGTCTACCAAAACCCTCTCGAGACGGTCTTAGACCGGCTCCACACTTATCTTATGCCCTTTTCTGTGGCCGGATATGGCGGTCAAAGCACTTTCGGCCTCGTCTCGCCGGGTGAAAAAAGCAACGGCTACGGAAACAAACAGCGAAGCGGTGCCTGGGTATTTACCAATTGTCCGGATG
>CAYGBH010000267.1:0-5964 GCA_964348055.1 uncultured Pirellulales bacterium | reverse complement strand
CCTGCCGCATGCCGCCCCAATAATGATGGTCACACAGAATAATCTGCACAGCGTCTAATTCGATGGCCCGAGGGATGTCACCGAACGAAGTGACAGCCACATTGGTGGCCAGCGGTGTCATAATCCCCTCGGCGACTAACCTTCGTCTTACCTCCGCCATATTTTCCAGACCGGCCGTTGGGTCTTCCAAATATCCACCGCCAGAAAGCTCCTCGGCCAACGCTTTACCTACGCGCACGGATGTTTCGACGGTCCATGCGGAATTTGGATCGATGCGCAATGGAACTTCGGGCCCAAGCTCCTGACGGAGCATTTTGATGGTCTCAATTTCCATCTCCGGTTCCAGCACACCACCTTTGAATTTGATAGAGCCGAATCCATATTTGGTCACCATTTGTTTGACTTGCTGCACCAGGGCTTCGGGCATCAGGGCTTGGCCGTATTCATCTTCGCGAACGTCGTCGCCTTCGCCTCCACCTCCGGCATGTTTATAGAACGGATAAGCGGAAAATGGAACTTTATCCCTTACCCGACCGCCAATAAGGTCACATACCGGCTGGCCGATGGACTTTCCTATTAAATCCAGACACCCAACTTCAACGGCCGCGTAAGTGCGGGTCGTTGCATCAAGTGGATTTTCTCCAGGCACCAGATATGTCTGCGAACGTTCGGAGCCTGCTCCCTGTCCTTCCACCATAGGCGAGAGGAAGCCGGTTAGACGGTACGCATCGGCACCAACGACTTGCGGCCGCAGCTCTCTTAGAGCCTGAGCTGGAGTTTCTCCGCCGTACGTTTCGGAAATGCCGACAATACCATCTTCGCTTTCAAGCTCCAGAATAGTCCGCAAGGCGTATGGGGCATGAAGGCCGTACGAACTGCGTAATGGGGGGTCTGCAATAGCGATAGAGTGAATACGCATATCAACAATTTTCATTTTGATTCCTTACTTTCTATTTAGCTTGCACCGTTAGAGCCTTTGTCCTTAGGTTCTCTAACGGGGCGGGATTATTAAACCAGTGGGAAAAGCCGTGCTAAAATCATAATCACGAGCAGACCAATGATTCCCATCAGCGTCATCATCGTCGAGCAGGTTTTCAGCGTTTCGCCTTCCGTCATACCGGACATCTTGCATATCACCCAGAAACCACTGTCATTCATCCAGGGAATAAGTTTTGATCCACATCCAATGACCAGTGCCAGATAGAGTGGATGGAATCCCAACTGTCCACCACCGGCTAAGCCGCCAAGAATGCCGACCGCAGTTATCATGGCAACTGTTGCGGAACCCTGAGCCGTTCGGACAATGGCTGTCACACAAAATGCCAGAGGAAGTACGGCCATGTGATAAGAAGTCGCCAGTTCCTGCACGCGGTGACCAATCCCTGTCTGCTGAAGGATGCCGCCAAAGGCACCACCGGCAGATGTAATCAGAATTATTAAGCCGCCGTTCGAGAGTGCATTTTGAAGGAGCGATGAGATATTCTTCCTCCGGTCTCTGTGTTGCCATGCAAATGTCAATAAAGCAATTGCAGCCGAGATTGCGAGGGCCACGTTAGGATTGCCCACATTGTTAACCAACACGGTGATGCCTCGCCACGACGGAGTAGTTGTTATGGGAGATTGTGCCTTCACCCAGGAATTGAAAAAAGTCCCTCCGGCGATCAAAAAAACAGGCAGAATGATGGGTAGTATCGAAAGCCAAAAGGGAGGTAGGGTTGCTTCATCTTTTTCTGTCATGCTCCTTAGATCGGCCGCAGAAATATCGGCTGTGTCTCTGACGGGCACCGGCCACTTTCGGTTTGCCCATAGCGCGTAAAGATAACCGGCGCTCACAGTAAAGAGACCGACGACGATTCCCCCTATAATCATCAGTCCAATGGACACAGAAAGTTCACCCGCAACGAATAAGGGACCTGGCGTCGGTGGTACCAGAGAATGGGTCATGGTCGCTCCTGCTACAATCGCCATAATGTAGAGACCATAATTCCGGCCCGTCCTTATCCCCATCGCCTTGCCCAAGGGCATCATCAGATAGAAAACCGTATCGAAAAAGACAGGCATTCCCAGCAGAAATCCGCTGCCTAAGAATGCGTAGGGTGCGCGTTTTTCCCCCAGCCATTTTAGCAGCGAACGGACAATTCGCTCAGCAGCACCGCTTTCAAGCAAAAACCTCCCAATGATAGAGGCCATCGCAATCAAAATCCCTATCTTGGTGCATGTACGGCCAAATCCCCTGGCCACACGTTCGCCCACGGAAGATTCCATCAGGGCACTGGTCTCCTTTACTGTCATCTCTTGCTCATGGGCATACTTCTCTAATGCAGTTGATGTGGTAAGACTTCCAACAATCAGTGCTCCAAGTATCAACGCCAGGAATGCGTGCAGGCGCAACGCCAAAATGCCGCCGAGGACCACAATCATCCCGATGAACATAAGCCACAACGGGTCAATCATTCTACTATCCTTTCATCCACTTCATACTATGATCCCCGGTAACCGCAATGGTTTCAGCAGGAGAGTCCACACGGAAAACCGACCAGGGTCCCGGTATGAACGGATACTTCTCTATCACGCGTTCATCAACGTCAATTCCCAGGCCGGGTCCTTGGGGTACCACAAGATAGCCCTGCTCAATTTCCAGTGGTTCAGTCAGAATTTCATCCGAAAGTGGAAACGGATACATCCCCGCGCGCCCCTGGTTCGAATAGCACGGATATTCCAGCCACTCAACCACATCTTCCGGCCAGCATATCCCCACATGTGCCGCAGCCAGCACTTCAAGGGCCGTTCCCCAACTATGAAACGCAAACCTCAATCTGTGCCGCTGAACACCTTCAAAGATTCGATGCGCCATGGCAAATCCGCCCTGGCAGAGCACATCGGCCTGAATATAATCAACGGCTTCGGAATCAATCAAATCCTCAAAACCTGAGATATCCGGCTCGTGCTCTCCGGAGGCTAACTTGACATTCAACCGACTTTTCAATTTTCGATAAGCCTCATGCTTCTCCGGAGGAAGTGGTTCTTCCAGCCAAACTGGATTATACACCGCCATATCATTCGCCAGCTCTTCAATTTGTTCGAAGGAATAGCTGCGGTCGCCCATTCGCCACCAGGTGTGCGCATCAATCATCAGGCCCATCTGCGGCCCCACAGCCTGCCGCATTAATTCTACAGTTTTTAAGTCATCCTCCGGGCCTAACGCCGGCCGCATTTTATATGCCGCAAATCCCATAGCCGTAATAGCCGCTGCCTCTTCGGCATATCTTTCAGGAGGCATATACATACCGGCGCTGCCATAAAGTTTAATGCGGTCTCGCGAACGTCCACCCAATAGCTCGGAGACTGCACAGCCTTCGTACCGACCAGCCAAATCCATCAATGCGATTTCCACGGCGTGATATGTCTTTACTGTTTCCGGATTGGATTGGAATGTAAAGGAATTCCATTGACGTGGGTCCTTACCGGTGAGAAATGAACGTATTTCTGTATTAATTTCCTTCCGGGCCCGCTGATGTGCCGGACCGGGTGCGTAACCTGTCAAGCCGGTATCTGTTGATATGCGGATGAGCATAGCATCTCGCTTGAGGATGGTACGTTCGCCGCCCCAAAAGGGAAGTTTTCGGGGTTCAGGCATTTGATAAGACATTAAGAAAGATTCTACATGGGCGATTTTCACCTGCTACTCCTTTCGGACATTCGAAAGTTCTTGCAAGAAAAGCGCCAAGGCCGAATGATCCAAGTCCCCGTTGCCCTGAGCAATAATTGCGTCCATTTGAGATGCCACCAAAGCGGTCCCGGGTAATGGAACCGAAAGTGTTCGTCCGGTCTGCAGGGCGATATTCATATCCTTTCGGTGCAATTTGATCTTGAACCCGGGCTGAAAATTGCCTTTGAGGATACGCTTGCCATGCAGGTCCAGGATTCGGCTCTGGGCAAAACCGCCCAGCAGAGCATCACGCACCTTTTCGATATCCACCTCGGCCTTCTTGGCCAGTGCCATTGCCTCTGCCACCGCCTGAATTGTCATTCCCACAATGATTTGATTGCACGCCTTGGTTACCTGACCGGCGCCGGCATCTCCAATATGCACGATGTTCTTACCCATCACCTGAAAAAGCGGCAGCGCCCGCTCGAAGGCCGCTTTCGTTCCTCCGACCATGATTGATAAAGTGCCGGCTTTGGCGCCAACGTCGCCGCCGGATACAGGGGCGTCTAAAGCTTCGACGTCTTTTTCTGAAAGTACTTTACTTATTTTTCCCGATGTGGCCGGGGCGATAGTGGACATATCAATGAACAGCATCCCTTTGCGAATACCTTCCAAAACACCGTCAGGTCCGAAAACCACTGCTTCAACCTCCGGTGAATCCGGTAACATGGTAATGACCACATCACTTTGTTCGGCGACTGCCCTGGCCGAATCGGCGCTGTCAGCGCCTTGCTGTACGAGTTCGTCCACAGGCTGGCGATTCAAATCATGAACTGTCACCGCGTAGCCTGCTTTCAACAGGTTTAAAGCCATGGGTTTTCCCATAATGCCGACGCCGATAAATCCGATTCTTTCCATAATTCAGCTCCTTTTGGTTAGCAGTCAGATGTCAGATTTCTGCCTTCTATCTTCTGTCTTCTTTTTTCTGTTTTCTCAAATCACTCAAAGTATCCACCATATTCCGGGCACCGGAGGTTACAAATGTAGCATCAGCTCCACAGGCGATGAAGCGAAAGCCCAGGTCGTGATATTTATTAAATTCTTCCGGGCTGCGCATCAGGACCCCGGTTGCCTTGCCGGCGGTTTTAGCTGCTGCCGCCGTGGTTTTCAGGGCATCGATGAATCGAGGATGCTCAAACCGCCCAAAAATTCCCAATGCCGCCGATAAGTCAGCCGGCCCTACAAAGAGCAAATCGATGCCATCAACCGCTGCGATATCATCGAGACTATTAAGAATTTCCTCGCTCTCGACCTGTACAATGCCGACAAGGGTATCTTTACTGCTCGCGAAATAATCTTTAGCGTTCACACCAAAATTTGTCGCTCGCACCATGTATGCCACACCGCGAACACCTTCCGGCTGATACCGCATGGCATCAGCCGCCCGTTGCGCTTCTTCAAGGTTGTTAATTCGTGGACACATGATACCCTCGGCCCCTAAATCGAGGATGCGATGAAAACGCTGCCGCTCGTAAGACTCCACGCGAACCACCGCCGCCGCCGGAGTATGCTCCAGCGCCTGCAACTGACCCAGCACATCTTTTTCTGTTCCGGCCCCATGTTCCAAGTCGATGAGCACCCAATCAAAGCCGGCCATCCCCACAATTTCAGCAGTTACCGATGAGCCCAGATTGAGCCAGCATCCAATCAGCGTTTCACCGTTACGAATTCGTTTTTTAAGATTTTTCATTTGTTCTCCTTAAGGAGTCCCAATGACTACCCCTATAATTACTGGTAAAAGACCAAATAACGGTCGTTAGCTTCACATTTTACCCACAGGACGCCTTACGGTGGAATCCGGAACATATATTACCCGGTTCAACCGCACCTATATTTGCCGCAAGGCATCCTGGGGATTGATTATACCGCTTCGTACTATCGAGGGAAAGCTAATAAGTCATCATGAAACGCCCAGCCTGTGACTCGCCAGGCCGCTCGTTTCATACTTGTACCCGTTCCACGAGTGACACGAGTACGGGTATCAGGGTGATGGCAGAGGGCATTGGTGCCCCCTGTACGATGCCTGTCTGAACTTTTTTAAGTTTCCACAGTGGGCGCATGAGCCCTTGTGGGTATAATAGTAATCAGAGTACAAAAAGCATGGCAGGACTATCGACCAGACGAGATTTTTTGAAATACGCGGCATGGTTTGCAGCAGAGACTGCCTTGTCAGCCACTGCATGCGAGGCGGCAGTATCTTCCACACGCCCCAATTTTGTCTTTATCCTCGTCGACGACCTCGGCTGGGCGGATGT
>CAYGBH010000266.1:0-5973 GCA_964348055.1 uncultured Pirellulales bacterium | reverse complement strand
CAACTGTTGATTGGCCTGTGCCGTAGCGATTGTCGAATAAGTGTTTGGTCGCAGCATCATTTACCGCGATGACCGGAAATTTTAATTTGCCTTCGTTTGCCAACGCTCGAAGACGAATAACCCCCGTGGTTGTCTCTTCCATACTTGCAATAATCCGATGTGCCTCTTTTTTTCTGCGAGTATGTAACTCGTTGACCAAATCGGCACCATCGTCGAACGTAATAACGGGCTTATGGTCGATAGCGGCGTTAATATGTTTGTAATAGGTGCTGCGATTTTCACCGCAAATAGCAAAGACCGGTATTTTAAAGTCCTTCACCAGCGAAGCAGCCACGTCGTCCTGGGTACTAAGTGGGTTGGATGCGCAGAGAACGACATTTGCTCCACCCGCTTTCAGCGTCCTGCCTATATTAGCCGTCTCAGCAGTTATATGCAGACAGGCTGAAACATTTTTGCCCTTTAGGGGCTTGCTCTTTGCAAATCTCCTGCGTATCACCGCCAGGACAGGCATATCGTTGTCAGCCCAAAGAATGCGCCTCTTACCCTCCGCCGCCAATGACGAATCAGCTACATCGTACTTCATTGATCAACCCTTTCATAAGGTAAACAGGAATGGCAACTATAAAGCCAATCGGCGGAATTTGCAACCTTTTATTTTGGGTAAATATAGCTGCATAGGCCCCCCAAAATTTATTTCGAGATTATTATATGTCTGCCCCCACCCAAATCAAGCGGTAGTGCTCAGTTTCCGGGGCTTTTGCTCGCCTCATCAGTGCCGCCATACACGCCCATATTAATTATGCCCCCGTTGGGTGATGGCTCTGAACCAATGGGAGTCTCTGGCTGTCCTGCATCGATACATGGGCTTGTTACATCATCCTGCACCCAGGTTTGGCTGCCGGGGTCCCATCGGCCGGCTTGTGATTTGAGATGGTAGTCCCTGTTTTCAGGGTCTGCGAAGCACGGGTCGACATCGATATTGCCCTCTCCGCCTCCTTCTTCTTCTCCTCCTTCTCCTCCTTCTTCTCCTTCTATTTCAAAACCGCCTTGAATGTTGTTGAAGCGAATATCATAATCCTCGAGAGAGACATACCGAGACACGTATATTTCATTCTCCCAGATGATATTATTCAACACAGGCGGGCTACTATCCGGGACCCAGGTCCAGAGCGTTGGTCCTAAATACAGCCCATTCGGCCTATTGTGAACGATGGTATTGTTTATGATAGAAGGAGTTCCATACCAGGTTAGGATGCCACCGGAGTCAAACGAAGAATTATGAGCAATGATATTTTTGGCAATCGTGGGGGAGGAATCTTCGACGTAAATGGCACCCCCATCGAGAAATGCTGAGTTATCGACAATCGTGTTATTAGTAATCACTGCTTCCGATTCATCCATGCAAAAAATCCCGCCACCGGATAATGCATGGTTATTGGCAATCAGACAGTGGTCTATCGTTGGGCTGGAAGGAACACCGTAGCTTGGTTCGGCTTCCCATGAGCTGCAGCAAAGAATCCCTCCGCCTAACAGATCCAGATAACCGCTTCCTGCGTTGTAAGGCTTCCTGGCGTATTCGACAGTGCAATATTTCAATACATCATCGGCACCACTATTGACAATACGTATGCCGAACCATCCCTCGTTGCAATCTATCGGAGTAAAGACGATATGCTCTTGCTCCGTGCCTTCGGCGCGCAAAGTCGCTCTATAACCGGCCGTCAATCCGAAATGGCCTGCGAATTTGACCACCACTCCCGGCTCGATGTTCAACGTTCGCCCTCTCGGAATATGGATATCTCCTGTAATTGTATAGGGGCTCTTATCCTTCTTCCAGGTACCGCTGACTTGGCCTTCAGGGACAACTGTTCCCGTGACCCCTACTCCAGTGAGAGCAATTTGCTTGTTCGGGTCGTTACTGCTGGTTGAATGAACATAAACACTGCCGGTATAGAAACCCTCTTCTGTCGGCATAAATCCAATCTCTACCTGGAGCGAATCACCCGGCACCAGAAGATGATCCTGTACGTCGGTAACTATCGAAAAAACACCGTTCTCATCGGAGATGCTCAGACTTTCTATTTTGAAGTCTATCTTACCCGTGTTCGTAATATCAAGGCTGGTAGTCAAGTCTGTAGCAAGAGCTACGAAGCCCGCATCGGCTGAGCCTGATGGGGCGACAGTAATCAAAGGCAGGTCTGATTGATTCTCATAAGCCCCGATATCAACAATATCACTATAAATCCTTTGGCTGCCCGCCAGGTCGGTTTCCGGAAGATATATTTCCGTACCGGAATTTATGCATGGCGAACAGCTCTGCAGGGTCCAATTGGCCGATGTCCCGTCATAATCCGGCCCGGCACCGGAGCTTGGAGCAAAAAAACAGGGATCGGCATCTATATTGCCCTGGCCGAGATAACCGTCCTGGACATCACAATACGTCACTACCGGCACGGATTCGTCCGTTCGTATCTGGTACATGTGATTGCCCCACACAATTGTGTTTGTCATGTCCACGCCATCCCCTGACATTGTGAAAATACCGCCGGGCAAATTGTTTACTATGGTACAGTTTTTGATTTCAGGTGCACCCCACCCCATAGTGTATATCCCGCCGCATTGGGAAGTGCCTCCCATCGAAGCATTGTTTGCTATCACGGTATTGCTTATCACAGGATAGCTTTCAAAGCAATAGATGGCGCCGCCTTGGTCTCCTATATTGTTGGCGATTTTGCAATTCGTGATTGTAGGGCTCGAAGAGTTGCAATAAATCGCTCCTCCATTGCGATCTATAACCGGAATATTGACCATTGAACCGGCGTTTTTCTTCGCGAAAGTAATTGAACAATAGCTCAATATGTCATCGTCTCCTGAGTCCTTGAATCGCAGCCCGCCCCAACCCAAGTCTCTATTCCAGGCTGTAAATTCTATCGGGTGATTCTCATTTCCCTCGGCAACCAGCCTTGCGTTTTTGCCAATGGTCATGCCATAGGGGCCTAAGAACATGACTTTGACCCCCGGTTCGATAACCAGTTCGCCGTCCTCCGGCACTTCAATATCCCCGTCCACAAAATAGGGTGAATTGGCATCTGACCAGGTTCCGGACACTTCGCCCTCCGGGATTTGGGTTCCACCGGAGAAGGAGTTCCCTTTTAGAATCACATGCTTCGTATTTCCATCGCCGTAGTTAATCGTAAGTGTTTCATAATAGCCCCGCGCTTCATCCGGGCAGAACTTCACATTTATCGAAGCTTCCTGTCCGGGACGCTGTATTTCAAATGAGCCTATATGGTTAGAGTAGCTGTCGTCTGCGCCTGAGACGACAAATCCTTCCGGACAGGATATCGAGTTTATCAAAATGCTTCCCGTGGTATTGTTTTTGATAAACAGCGTTTCAGGCTCAGTTTCCTGACCCGGAACGCTATAAAAAATAGATGGGGCCGGGTCAACATCAATATCCGGCGGAACAGGCCAAACATTCAGTATTGTCTCCGAGATGATATCCTCGGTCGGCATGCCTATTGGTAAACGATACCATGCCTCGGTTATTTCGTTGGGATGAAGGAAACCCCAGCCGAAATTAAGGTGATACTCACCGTTTGTGTTATAGCCGTCACAAACAATGAAGTGTCCGCCGTAACCATCCGGCGGACTAATACCTATCAGAGCGGGTAGTTGATTAATTATGTTCTCTTGCAGCGTTTGATAAGACTCGCATGACAGGCCCCCGGTCATGTCCGCCGTATGAAAGCCGAACTTATTGAGCAACGCATCCTGCGCAGCATAGGGTGAAGCAGATGAGCCTTCACTGGAATAATTCATTTGGGTGGCAACACCACAAGCAAAACTAAGTGCGGCGACATCTATATCATCCAATTCTATCTGTCTACTGTATTTAAACCGCAGGGCGGCAAGATACTCGTTCAGCTCCTCAAGAGATGGGAAATCGTACCTGCTGCTGTCACTGTCGATATCGATGCCGCTGTACGTTGAATACGAATCGTCCTCATCGAAATGTACGTTACTTTGCTGATGATAATTGATGACCTGTGCCATCGCCGTCGCCACACAGCCGACGACACATCTGTTGGCATCAACCGGGTCGAGCGGACAAAAGTTATTGTAAGGTGGCCCCTGGTCCCACGAGGTCTCCAGCCACCCGTCGGTGGAAGTCGTGTTCTCTTGTGGCCACTCCTGGAATGGCTGGCTCGCAAAATGTATTATGTCTTCGTCGGCATACAAATTCCATAGGTTGTTGTTTTCCGTCTTCTTGAATTTATCATGTTCGGCCAGCGCCTTAACTCTTAGCTTCATGTCCTCTTTCAACAGGCGGTACAGAGGGTTGTTTCTGTCCCCGTCAGCTGGAAAAGAGCTCCTGAAAGAATAAGCGATGATCGGAGCGATTTCTGTATCTGCAGAGGTCGCGACGAACCCGCGCGGCTCCAGCTCGCTAATGTATGCAAGAACAGTTCCATCATCGCCTCGAATTTCTCTAAGGCCCACAGCGGTCAATTCTTTGACAGGTACTTTCGGTTCGCCCGGCAGCGAAAAAAGCCTTATTTGTTTTCCCTGAAGGATATGCTGCAGCTTGAGAAACGTATCCGAGGCCTTTCGTACCTGCTCAACATTAACAGGCTCAGCTAAGCTCGCATAACAAATAAATAAGCACAATCCAATCGATATAACAGCAACTGATTTTCTTTGATTTAGGGGATGCGTCACAGGACTCCCTACCTTTCTTTTATTCTTTCGGCGAAAAAATATCATCGCTAAAAATGTCGAAGTAGTCTGGCCGGGCCTTTAGATTTACGTTTTGGCGTATTTGTACTCCTCCTGAAAAGAGTATAATATCATGGCTAATTAAGATAATATCATATTATACCATCTCGGTGGGGCTTTTGTCAATTAAGAACTTTTCCTCTATATGTGGGGGCACTTGCGTATTTGCGGTCTTGACTGCCTCAAATGGAGGGATTTTCCGCGAGAAAATCAATTTATGTTTTTCTTGTGGATTTGGCAAAGATGCACTTGTCCGCGCAGTTCAGTAATAACTTTTTTGACTTGATAATTCCCGATAAGTCTGTGATAAAGATCGACCGTGTGTAGTAGGTTTTCTCGGTTCGCCCCTCAATTGAATCGGCACTTCAGATGCGCTCACTTAAGCTTGTCCCCACATGGGCGGACATCGCAAAACCGGACTAATAACGCCGCCGCCCATCCATCATCATCATCTCCTCCTCGTACATCATCTCCTCATCATATCCCTCCATAAATTCATCACCGTACTCTGGACCGAGTCTTGGACCGGCTCGTTTGCTGCCCCAAGCCTTCAAAGGTTCCTTCTGTTCTTTTGGTAATATCTTGATTTTACTAAACGCATCCTGCAAATCTGCAGCCCAATACCTCCTGTTAATAGGCATATGCTCAATATCGGTCCCATTAAAGCTGTAAAGCATATCAAAGTAACGTCTGGCACGCATTTTCCCACCACTCAGCCAATCATTTACAGCTATAATATCCACCAAAACTGCTCCGGTACTATAATCGATTATCTCGGGTTCTTTATACTGATTCGCACTCGCGGCACTACCCGCAAATCGGTCATCATATAGTCCACCGCCATATGGTCCACCACCATAAAGTTCACCACCATATCGTCCACCATATGAACCAAGGGCAAAAGGCTGGTCTTCCTCAGGCTCGGACTCTACAACCTTACCAATCAATTCTCCCTGTCTGACTGCAAAGTCCTCACTATACCAATAACCCAGCACGTATTTGCAGACCGTCACCGTGACGGTCTTGGCGGCCTCTTGTATATCCTTCGCGAAGAAGTACTGCATTCCCGGAATCGTTATTGTCTCGGTCGTGTCGGAAAAATCATTCCATAAAATGACATCGTTCTTCTTTGCTCCAGCTACGGGATTAAAGACGCCTAATCGGATTCTGTATTGGTAGCTCTTCATCGGCTCA
>CAYGBH010000265.1:0-5978 GCA_964348055.1 uncultured Pirellulales bacterium | reverse complement strand
GAACTGACCCGCAACGGTTCTCGGCCAAGAGCCCCGAAACTGCATATCAAGAACAAAGACGGGACGTATGACCGGACATTCGACTTCAGGTATGGGTGAGGCGGCACCTGTTCGCTCTCGTGGCGAGAGCCCAAAAATGTAAGAGGGCCGTTTGTCGCAACCGTTGACATCGGTGCACCCTTCAAAATACAAAGTGAACCTTACACCATAACAGCCCCAGCTATTGAGATCGAAATTATACTAAGGCGAAAAGTTTGGCCAGTGGTTGTTGCTCTGGTCATCGTAATCGCCTATGTGATTATTCGTGTGCTTCGTACAAAGCGAGCATAGTAACTTGGTAGCTTAATTGAGGGAATAAGAATTGATATGCGGCAGGAGCCGTGAAAGGGGGTCATTATGCGCGAAAAGTGGTCAGCAATTTTGTGTTTGGTGCTCTTGTTTAGCTTTCTGAGTAATTCTACCGCTGAAGAGGCTAAGAAAATAAGCTGTACCGGCAAGGCTGTCGATGCCCAGGGCCGGCCAATCGCCGACGCAAAAGTTTCTTTATATGAGCGCGATTCAAAGCTGGCTGCAGAAGTAACGACCGAGGCTGATGGTGCATTCTCTTTCAGTACAAGTGCCGAGAGTGATAGCTACCGATATGGATATATAGTTGCCGAAAAAGAAGGGCTTGCTCTGGGTTGTGGTAGCTGGGATATGGAGAAGGATAAGGCCCTTGAGCTCAAACTGGGCCAGGCGAAAGAACTAGCAGGAGTCGTGGTTGACGAGAACGATAAACCTGTTACCCAGGCTGAGGTTGGCATATACATGCTGCTGATCGGCGAAGGAGAGGAACGGCGGGGTCTGAGCGCGCAAGTAGCCTCTAAGCTACTTAAAGTAAATACGAACGCAAAAGGTAAATTCGCGTTCACTAACATGCCGGCCGAGGCTACGGCAGAGTTTTTTGTCAAGAAGCCAGGCAGAGCTATTATTATTACATATCAACACACCGGATATGCAAGACAGAAACTACAGTTTGCCCCAGGGCAAACTGACATCAAATTGGTTTTACCGGTCGAGGCGAAAATTGAAGGTACAGTTGTGGAAAAGAATACCGGCAAGCCAATCGGTGGTATCAAAGTAATGGCGATGCTGGACCGGAACCGACCGCTTTTTGGACAAGAACCAATCAGCTCAAAAGAGGATGGAACATTCGGCATAAACGCCCTTGTTGGCGGCAAACATATCCTGGAACTTGTGCAATCGAGGGAAGGGCTTGCGGATTGGGTAGCTGAGCCGGTGGAAGTGATAACTGAGGAGGGCAAAACTAAAAGCGGCGTGAAAGTAGAGTTGAGTAAGGGCGGCCTATTGGAAGTTGTAGTCACAGATGCCGTAAATAGACAACCCGTTGAAAAAGCAAGTGTCAGCATACGCGATGCAAAATACAATCAACGGCTCAGCGCCATCTCCGACGAAGATGGAGTGGCCCGGATTCGTCTGATGCCGGGAGGATACCAAATAAGCGGGGTTTACAAGCAGGGATTTACGAGAAATAGGCGTCAGGAAACTATCACGATTGGGGATGGCAAGACTACACATATTGATTGGCAGCTTGCCAGCCTGCCAAAGATTACAGGTGTTATGCGAGATGGAAAAGACAAGCCGTTAGAAGGCGTCAAACTGAAAGTCTGTCCAGCGGGTTGGCAAGATGTCATTTCGGATGCTGATGGGAAATTCGAGGTCAGTTGGGACCCGGGACGTTGGTCATCACGAGAAACGATTTTCTGCCTCTTGGCACGACACGAGCAGAGTAATTTAGCTGCAGTTGAGGACATTGATGAGGGCATGAAGAGACTCGATATAAAGCTCAAACCCGGCGTAATTTTCGCCGGAAAAGTTGTGGACCCTGATGGTAAAGGCATTGCCGATGCTCGAATTATGATTTACCTAAAGGGTCCACGGTGGGGTTCGCCAATAGGACGTGACCAGGCAAAAACGGACTCACAGGGAAAATTCGAAATCAAGGCCGTACCTATGGAGCATAAATATAGTATCTATGCAAGTGCCAAAGGGTATGGCGACAATCGTACTGTTGAAGTCCAAACTGAGGACGCCGTGGATAATTACCTAGATGTAGGGACACTAACACTGCCGGTGGCGAATCTTTCTGTTTCAGGCAAAGTTGTGGATACTCAGGGCAGACCTGTAGCTCATGCCAGAATCGAATCCTCTGGCTTTGGCGAAGGTCAACCCAGCCGCCTCACTACACAGGCCGACAAGGAAGGCAATTTCATACTTGAGGGTGTCTGTGCCAGCAGGGTTGACATCAGGGCTAATGTCTATCGTGATGGAAAGCGCCTATCGGCTCGCGTCTTTACCGATGGTGGTGCGTCCGGCATAAAAATCGTCCTCCATGAGGGACGCTCAGTTGTTCAACAGTTGAGGAGCAAAACCTACGAACAGGTCATCCAAAGCGTCGGCAAGGTCATCGCAGGTATTGCGGTCGACGAGAACGGCTCACCAGTCGCGGATGTGCCTGTTAGGGTGTGCTGCCAAAAGAAAAAACGGGAGGAAGGCGGATTCGTGCTAATGTACGGTTATACCGATCACCTCGGCGACACCACCGATAAAGAGGGTCATTTCGCCATCGAGCTGGAAGAGGACGGCGAGTACAACCTGCGGTTCTCACCGGACAAATATGCGGCTATCATCGCCTATGACGTCCCTGTCGGCAAAAAGGACTTGAAGGTCACGCTGCCGGATGGGGGCACTATCACCGGACACCTCGTGCGCATGGAAAAGGGCAAAAAGGTTCCTATACCAAATGCTGAGGTAAAGGCCGAGCAGGCCAGCCGTTCGGCGTACACGTATCTTGGGTTCGACCGTGACCGGACGACCGTAACCGACTCGCAAGGACGATTTCGGTTTGAGCACCTGCGAACGAAAATCCGCCCCCGAGACAGCGAAACTGCAAAACAGTGGGAGTATATCCCACGTGTATGGCAGATCTCATTCGGGGATACATCAAAAACCATAGCCTTTTACGACGGCACAACGACTGAAGACTTCGAACTGCTTGTTAGACCGGAACCGGCTAAAGCGCTGCCATTGGCGGGCAGGCCCTTGCCCGGATTTGATGGCATTAATATTGACCTTGCCGCGGACCAGACCAAAAACAAGATGATGCTTGTCTGCTTTTGGGATATGAATCAGCGGCCGTCACGAAACTGCCTACGGCAGTTGAGCACCAGAGCACAAGAGCTTAAGGCAAAAGATGTCGTCGTAGTTGCTATTCAGGCCTCGAAGGTCGATGAAAACACACTCAATGAATGGGTGAAAAAATATAACATCCCCTTCACTGTCGGAATGGTTCAAGTTGATGTAGAAAAAACCCGTTTCACCTGGGGCGTCCGATCACTTCCCTGGCTGATTCTGACGGACCAGGAGCACGTCGTAAGGTCAAACGGGTTTTCACTGGCTGAACTCGATGAAAAAATCCGGGCCGCTGAAAAATAGCACGCGGCGTTAAGGGATGATACGTATCATGCGAAAAATTTGCGTATTAGTATCGTGTCTTTTACTAACCGTTGCTGCTCCCGGTCAGCAGACCAAACCATTGACCTGTACCGGCAAGGTCATCGATACCCAGGGCCAGCCAGTCGTCGGGGCAAGAGTCAGACTGTACGAGGTGTTATACAATGCAACGACTTATTCATACGATATAAGGCTGATGGAAGAGGCAACGACCAAAACCGATGGTGCATTTTCTTTCAGTATCATTGCCGATAGCAGCGCGTATCTAGGCGGCTATATAGTTGCACAGAAGGAAGGGCTGGCTCTGGATTATGATAGCTGGGATATGGAGAAGGACAAGGCCCTTGAGATCAAACTGGGCCAGGCGAAAGAATTGGCAGGAA
Organism: uncultured Pirellulales bacterium; assembly: GCA_964348055.1. Taxonomy (GTDB): domain Bacteria; phylum Planctomycetota; class Phycisphaerae; order Sedimentisphaerales; family Anaerobacaceae; genus JAUXAL01. The sequence goes on along the minus strand of CAYGBH010000265.1, from coordinate 2,082 downwards.
TCGTAGTTGACCAGAGTGACAAACCTGTTTCTGGCGCCCAGTTAAGCATCTCTTCGCTGTTAATCGACGAAGGAGAGAAACTGCGGGAGCTGATCGGATTAGTAACCTTAAAGGTACTTACAACAAGTACAGACTCAGCAGGTAGATTCAAGTTCACCGGCATACCGGCCGAGGCCACTGCAGAATTCATTGTTAAGAAAAAAGGTAGAGCAACTGTGAGTACGCATCGACGCGTCAGATATGGCGAGAAACTAAATTTTCTCGCAGGCCAAACCGACATCAAACTGGTTTCACCGGTTGAGGCAAAAATCGAAGGTATGGTTGTGAAAAAGAACACCGGCAAACCAATCGGTGGCGTGGAAGTAATAGTAAATAATGATCGATATATTGGTTATTTCAACCCGATACCAGTTGTTTCAAGGGAAGATGGAACATTTTGCATAGATTCCCTTACTTCAGATAGATACAGACTGGGACTTGTGCATTCCAGGGATGAGCTGGCAGATTGGGCGGCCGAGCCGATAGAAGTGATAACTGAGGCGGGCAAAACTAAAAGCGAAGTAAGAATAGAGGTGAGCAAGGGTGGAATATTAGAGGTTGTGGTAACAGATGCCGTAAACAAAAAACCTGTCGAAAAGGCAAGTGTAAGCATTCGGAACCAAGCAAGCCGTGAATACCACAGCGGCCGTTCCGACAAAAATGGGATTGCACGGATTCGACTGGTGCCGGGAGAATACCAGATAAGTTACATTTACAAGCAAGGCTATTCTCGTCAGAGACCTCAGGATGCTATCACGATTGAAGACGGTAAGACCGAACACATTGAGCATGAGCTTGCTCGCCAGCTGAAAATTGTCGGTGTATTGCGAGATGAAAAAGACAAGCCTGTAGAAGGTGTTGAAATGAAAGTCTGTCCAACGGGCGGGCAAGATGCGACTTCGGACACTGAGGGAAGATTCGAGCTCCGTTGGGACCCTCGTAGTTATGGAGTGCGAGATGCGATTTTCTATCTTGTGGCCCGGCAAGAGCAGCGCAATTTAGCTGCTGCTGTGGCAATCGATGAAGATACACAAACGCTTGACATCAAACTTAAGCCCGGCGTAACTTTCACCGGAAAAGTTGTAGATCCCGACGGTAAAGGCGTTGCCGATGCTCTAATTACGATTTACCTACGGGGAGGGGGTTCGCCAATAGGACACGACCAGGCACAAACGGACGCACAGGGAAAATTCGAAATCAAGGCCATACCTATGGAGCACACATATAGTATTTATACAAGGGCTAAAGGATACGGCGAAAATTTTTCTCAAGAAATCAGTACGAATGATGCAGTGAATAATCAACTTGATATCGGAAATATACCATTAGCCGTGGCGAATCTTTCGGTTTCAGGCCGAATCGTGGACGCACAGGGTAACCCTATGGCCCACGCCAGAATCTATGGCTCTGGTCCAGGGCAGCCACGCAGCAGGACACAGGCCGACACTGAGGGCAATTTCACACTTGAGGGCGTCTGTGCGGGTAGAGTTGACATCAGGACTAATGTCGAACGTGATGGAAAGCTCCTATCGGCTCGCGTCTCTACCGATGGCGGTGCGACCGATGTCAGGGTCGTGATAAGCGAAAGGCCATCAACTACTCGTTATCTGCCGAAACAGCCGCCTTCGCTTGTGGGCAGGCCCTTACCTGAACTGAAAGACTTAAAAATCGACCTGTCGCCAACTGATGCCGATGATAAAATGATAATTGTTTGCTTCTGGGATATGCAGCAGCGACCATCAAGACACTGTATCATTCAGCTTGCCAAGCAAGCAGAGCAGCTCAGGCATAAAGGCGTAACCGTCGTTGCTGTTCAAGCCTCGAAGGTTGATGAAAACACACTCAATCAATGGGTGAAAAAATATAAAATCCCTTTCCCGGTCGGAATGATTCAGGGCGATGAGGAAGAAACACGTTTCAACTGGGGCGTCCGTTCGTTGCCCTGGCTGATTCTGACCGACCGCCAGCACATTGTCCGTGCTGAAGGCTTTGCGATATCCGAACTGGATCAGACCGTGCGTCTGAACACACATACAGAGGAGA